>NZ_JBSSEF010000011.1:0-67782 GCF_054061455.1 Thermostichus sp. OS-CIW-20 | reverse complement strand
GTGAAGACTTCTTTACTACTGATCAATCCATCCTCCTTCCGAAGTTGGTTTGCTAAGTGCTGCTATTGTACCCCTTGAGCCCTTAACAGGCTGTACCACCCATCAACCTTGCGGGTAACGGTAGCAGTCTTGATCGTAAAACCGTCGGGCAAAGGACGGTGCTGGATCAGCTTAACCGGCCCAATTTTGGGCAGATGGATAAACTTCCCTCGAATGCAGTCCTGCTTCATTTGGGGGAAGGTAAAGGAGCGGTACCGCCCAACACCCTTAAATCTCGGCCTTCCTGCCCGCTTGCCGTTGGAGTCACCTTTGATCCATCTATCAAAGGCCCTTTGTACCCGCCGTATGCAGTCTTGGAGCACCTGGGAATAAATCTCTCGGTATTCAGGAAACAAAGCCTTGGTATTGGGCAAGTCCCGCTGCTGCGAGTACAAGTCGGGCTGCTCCTTCAACTCAGGCAGATGACAGACCGTTAAGGAGCAAGCATGGATACCGCAGCGATTTTGCTCCCACCAGCGGAAGCGCTCCGCCAAGCGATAGTTGTACTGTTTACGCAACAACTCCAGCCACTCACCCATTAGGGCGACTTGGCTAGAAGTAGGGCGCAAGCGGTACTGGTAGGCAATTCGCACATGAGATTACGATATCTGTTCATGAGTGTCTTCGCCATTCATCCCGACCCTGACCGGCCCCCCAGTCCCCCCGTGTACGGGGGGATATAGGGGGGTACAGGGCAGGCCTTCCTGGCGAATTAGGTAAACCTTGAACGCTATGACCTCCGCTTCTGCCCCGCCAGACCTGAAAGCCCACGGCCTTTCCCCAGAGGAATACCGCCAGATCCAGCAGCAACTGGGCCGGGATCCCAACCCCACCGAGCTGGCCATGTTTGGGGTGATGTGGTCGGAGCACTGCTGCTACAAGAACTCCCGCCCTCTGCTAAAGCACTTTCCCACCACGGGCGAGCGGGTGGTGGTGGGGCCGGGGGAAAATGCCGGCGTGGTGGATCTGGGGGATGGGGACTGGCTGGCCTTTAAGATCGAGTCCCACAACCATCCTTCCGCCGTGGAACCCTTCCAGGGGGCGGCCACCGGGGTGGGGGGCATCCTGCGGGATATCTTTACCCTGGGCGCCCGCCCCATTGCGCTGTTGAACTCTTTGCGCTTTGGGCCGCTCACGGATCCCCGCAACCGCCGCCTCATGGCCAGGGTGGTGGAGGGGATCGCCCACTACGGCAACTGCGTGGGGGTGCCCACGGTGGGGGGGGAAGTGGCGGTGGATCCCTGCTACAGCGGCAACCCCCTGGTCAACGTCATGGCCCTGGGCCTGCTGGAGACGCCGGCGGTGGTGAAGTCGGCAGCGCGGGGAGTGGGCAACCCGATCTTGTACGTCGGCGCCACCACCGGCCGGGACGGGATCCGCGGGGCCAGCTTTGCCAGCGCCGAGCTCAAGGAGGACGCGCAGCAGGATCGGCCGGCGGTGCAGGTGGGGGATCCCTTTCTGGGCAAATGTCTCATCGAGGCCTGCCTGGAAGCCTTTGCCACAGGAGCAGTGGTGGCTGCGCAGGACATGGGCGCTGCCGGGATCACCTGCTCCACCGCGGAGATGGCGGCCAAGGGAGGGGTGGGGATCCGCTTCGACCTCGACCGCGTGCCGGCCCGAGAAAGCGGCATGGAAGCTTGGGAATACCTCCTTTCGGAGTCCCAAGAGCGGATGCTGCTGGTGGTGCAGAAAGGCCGGGAAGCAGAGGTCATAGAGATCTTCCACCGCTGGGGCCTGCAGGCCAGCGTGGTTGGGGAAGTCATTGCCGAGCCGCTGGTGGAGATCTGGCACCAGGGATCCTGCGTGGTGCGAGTGCCGGCGCGGGCCTTGGCGGAGGATACCCCTGTATACGTCCGTCCCGTGTTGCCAGAGCCGCCAGAGTATGTGCAGGCAGCCTGGCAATGGGATCCCAGTACCCTTCCCCCCTGCGACCGGCAAGGGATCCACCTACCCCAGGAAACGCTGCCGTGGGAGCAGGTGCTGCTGCAGCTTTTGGCAAGCCCCACCCTGGCCAGCAAAGCCTGGATCTATCGCCAGTATGACCACCAGGTGCAAAACAACACCGTCCTTTGGCCGGGACAGGGAGATGCGGCGGTTATCCGCATCCGCTCCCAAAAATTTGGCGTGGGCGAGGTGCCCCCTCTGCAGGCTGCCCGCAAAGCCATTGCCGCCACCCTAGATGGCAATGGCCGCTGGGTGTATTTGGATCCCTACGAGGGGGCCAAGGCCGCCGTGGCCGAAGCCGCCCGCAACCTCTCCTGCGTGGGGGCGGATCCCCTAGCCATAACCGACAACCTCAACTTCGGCAGCCCGGAAAACCCAGTGGTGTACTGGCAGTTGGCCCTGGCCTGTCGGGGGATTGCCGAGGCCTGCCGCGCCCTGGGCACGCCGGTTACGGGGGGGAACGTCTCCCTCTACAACGAGAAGGGATCCCAGGCCATCTACCCCACCCCCGTCATCGGCATGGTGGGCCTCATTCCGGACTTGAAATTCATCTGTGGCCAGGGGTGGCAGCAAGAAGGGGATCTCGTCTACCTCTTGGGATCCCAGGCCGTCACCAGCCTGGGCGGCAGCGAGTATTTGGCGGCAATCTACAACAAGGTCACGGGTCGTCCTGCCCCCGTGGATCTGGAGCTGGAAAAGCGCGTGCAAGGGGCCTGCCGCCACGGCATCCGCCAGGGGTGGGTGCGCTCCGCCCACGACTGCAGCGAGGGAGGGCTGGCGGTGGCCTTGGCAGAAGCCTGCCTGAGTGGGGGCCGCGGCGCCAGCGTCTCCCTAGCTCCTGGATCCCTGCGCTGGGATCAGGCCCTCTTTGGCGAGGGATCCAGCCGCATCCTCGTTTCTGTGGACCCGGCCCAGCGCTCTCCTTGGGAAGCCTACTTAGAGTCGCAGCTCCCCGGCCAGTGGCAGCTTCTAGGACAGGTGGGCGGGCCTGCGGATCCGTTGGTGTTGACAACGGCAGAAGGGGATCCCCTGTTGTCAGTCTCTTTGGCCGCCCTGCAGGGTGCCTACTACAGCGCCTTTGCCGACTAGCCGCCTAGCTCCCCTCTCCCTCAGGGAGAGGGGCTGGGAGAGGGGCCGGGGGTGAGGGGGACTACCTCAAGCTGATTTTGCCTCAGACAAATTCGCCTGGATCACCTCCCGGTAGTGGGACTTGGGCTTGACACCCACCACCTGAGCCACCAGCTCCTTGTTTTTGAAAAACTGCACCGTCGGCGTGCAGGTGACCCCCCCTGCCTCGGCGATCTCCGGGTCTTTCTCGATGTCGATCTCCACCACATGCAGCTTGTCGGCAAACTCTTCGATGACCTTGTTCAAGATCAGCTTGAGGGCATGACAAGGGGCACAGGTGGGGGCGGTGTACTTGACCATCAGCAGGCGATCGCTTTCGTGGTAGAGCCGCCGCAGGGCATAGCTCCCCTCGTGGCAGGTCTGGCTGAAGTCGAGGTCATCTTGCACCTCCTGCTCAAAACTGGCCTCCTCAACAGCCGAGTCTCCCTCCGGCTCTACCTCGACAGCAGAGGCAGAAGCGGGCTCAAGATGGCTTTGAGGGACGACGTGATACTCCTGTGCCAGGCCGTGTTCGGAGAGCCAGCGCTCCGCCAGCATGGCCGCCATACAGCCGGTGCCGGCAGCGGTGATGGCCTGGCGAAACTCGTGATCCTGCACATCCCCGGCGGCAAACACGCCCTCTACACTGGTGGCTACAGATCCTGGGCGGGTGACAATGTAGCCCACTTCATCCAGTTCCAGTTGCCCTTTGAACAAGTCGGTGTTGGGCTTGTGGCCGATGGCGTAGAACAGGCCGCCCACTGCCATCTCCCGAATCTCGCCCGTCTGGTTGTTGCGCACCTTCACCCCCGTCAGGCGCAGGCCGTCGCCCAGAACCTCCACCGCCTCCGTGTGCCAGTGGACGGTAATCTTGGGGTGGTTGAGCACCCGGTCTTGCATGGCCTTGCTGGCCCGCATCTTGCCACTGCGCACCAGCATGTGGATATGGGATCCAAACTTGGTCAGGTAGGTGGCCTCCTCACAGGCGGTATCGCCGCCGCCAATGACCACCAGCTCCACCCCCCTAAACATGGGCATGGCCCCATCGCAGACGGCGCAGGCCGACATGCCCCGGTTCCAGTAGATCTCCTCTCCGGGCAAGTGCAGGCGCTTGGCCGTGGCCCCGGTGGCAATAATCAGGCTGTGGGTGCGCACTTCCCGTTCGTCAGAGCGAACCACAAAAGGCCGCTGGCTCAGATCCACAAAGGTGACGTCCTCGGGGTAAAGCTCTGCCCCCCACCGCTGCGCCTGGGCACGCATGTTTTTCATCAGTTGGGGGCCACTGATGCCCTCGGGAAAACCCGGAAAGTTCTCCACCTCGGTGGTGGTCATCAACTGCCCGCCCGGGATCCCGCCCACCTGAAACCCCTCAAACACAACCGGCTTCAGGTTGGCACGCCCGGCATAAATGGCCGCCGTAAACCCAGCAGGGCCAGAACCAATAATCACCACGTTCTCAACCCGACTTTGCTCTGTCATCCGATGTCGCTCCTTGCTGTTGCTGAAAACTAAACCAAACTCATAACGACTACGTTTTAGCCTAACACGAGCTGGTACCCTCGGCGAGGCTGGAGCTTGTTAGTCCCATTTTCGCTTTCCTCTAGCTAGGGGGACAGGGTTTTGTCTCTGTCTGGAGGACAACAGGGCAGAAACGCCTGGCTGAGAGGCGCGATGGCCAACCTCTGGAGCAGAAGGCCAAAGCCAGGGCAATTTCGTATCAGAAACTACAAAATGCTGAGATCGGCTTTTCTAGGATGGGTGAGCGCTTTTGGCCCATTCAAGTCGAAGCGTGGGGATCCCGTCTACCTTTGATTACCCCAGTCTCAACCGCAACCCAATCAGGAGAGAGTAATGGCATCCACGCCCCAAGATGTGCTTCAGATGATCCAGGACAACGATGTCCAGATGGTGGATCTCAAGTTTGTGGATCTCTTTGGCACCTGGCAGCATGTCTCCTTCCACTCTTCAATGCTGACGGAGCAAGCTTTTAGCGAAGGGCTGCCCTTTGATGGCTCCAGCATCCGAGGCTGGAAATCCATCAACGAGTCAGACATGTACATGGTGCCAGACCCCAAAACGGCCTGGATCGACCCCTTTTTCCAAGTGCCCACCCTCAGCCTCATCTGTAGCATCATTGAACCCCGCACCGGTCAGCCCTACAGCCGTTGTCCTCGGAGCCTGGCCATGCGGGCTGTGGCTTACCTGCAATCGACAGGCATTGCCGATACGGCTTACTTTGGGCCCGAGGCAGAGTTTTTCATCTTTGAAGATGTACGGTTTGACCAAACTCAGAACGCCGGCTACTACTTCGTCGATTCCATCGAGGGCCGCTGGAACTCAGGCCGGGAGGAGAAAGGGGGCAACCTGGGCTACAAGCCGCGCTACAAAGAAGGCTATTTCCCTGTGCCGCCCACCGATGCCCACCAAGACCTCCGCACCGAGATGCTGCTGACGATGGCCAAGTTGGGGGTGCCTATCGAGAAGCACCACCACGAGGTGGCTACCGGCGGGCAAGGGGAGCTGGGCTACCGCTTTGCCGATCTGATCACGGCTGCCGACTACATGATGATTTACAAGTACGTGATCCGGAACGTGGCCCGCAAGCACGGCAAGACGGTGACGTTCATGCCCAAGCCCCTCTTCAATGACAACGGCAGCGGCATGCACACGCACCAGTCCCTCTGGAAAGACGGCCAGCCCCTGTTCTACCAAGAGGGCAACTATGCCGATCTCAGCGAAACGGCTCTCTACTACATCGGCGGCCTGCTCAAGCACGCCCCGGCCATCCTGGCCTTCACCAATCCCACCACCAACTCCTACAAGCGCTTGGTGCCCGGGTTTGAGGCGCCGGTAAACCTGGCCTACTCGCAGGGCAACCGCTCGGCTTCCATTCGCATTCCGGTCACGGGCAAAAATCCCAAGGCCAAGCGGCTGGAGTTTCGCTGCCCCGATGCCACCTGCAACCCCTACATCGCCTTCTCGGCCATGTTGATGGCCGGCTTGGACGGGATCAAGAACAAGATCCACCCCGGCGAGCCCCTGGACAAAGACATCTACGATCTAGAGCCAGACGAGCTAGCCAAGATCCCCTCCACGCCCGGATCCCTGCTGGATGCTCTGGAAAACCTGCAGAAGGATCACGCTTTCTTGTTGGAGGGAGGTGTCTTTACCGAAGATCTCATCGAGGCCTACATCGAGTACAAAATTGACAACGAGATCAACCCCATCAACCTGCGGCCTCACCCCTACGAGTTCGCGCTCTATTTCGACGCCTGATTCTCATCTAAACCATTAGTTCTCGGCCAAGGCTTTTGAACGGGATCCCTTCTTGCTGGAGGGATCCCTTTTTTGTGCCTGCTCTGGTACTCTGGGTGGGGGTGCTGAAGTTTACAGACTCAGAGGGAGGCTTGGGATGGAAGGGCTTATGGAATTGCTTATTTTTCTTATTGTTTCTGTTCTTTTTGTTGTTGGCCTCCCGGCGCTTATCGCCTATCTAGAGGCCTATCTAGAGAAGAAGCGTCGGGAAGCTTTGGAGCAGGTGGCCAGGAGCCTGGGCATGTCGTTTTCAGCAGAGCTACCCGAAGGGATCCGCTCCCGCTTGCTTCAGGCAGGCTTTAAACTATTTGAACAAGGCTACGATCGACGTTTCTACAACTCAATGTCCAAGCGGCTAATCGATGGAACTGAGATCGGTGCCTTTGACTATCAGTATGGGTACCCCAGCGGCAGGGGCAAGAGGCGGGCCAGGGCAGGAGCGCCCACACCCGACGATCATAGGTACCCCAGCGGCAGGGGCAAGAGTCGCAGGATTGTCTGGGGCAAGAGTCGCGGCACTCATTGCCAGTCTGTTTTCTGGGCCTATTGCGAAGATCTACGGCTACCTCATTTTCGGCTGCACCCAGAAGTTCCCTTGTTCCACGACGTTGCTAAAGCTTTTGGCATGCAGGATATCAATTTCGAGAACCATCCCGACTTTTCTCGCCGCTACCTTTTGCGCGGAGAAGATGAGGCTAAGATTCGCCTGCGCTTCCACCCCAGTTTCCTCAACTTCTTGGAGCAGCATCCTCCTTGTTATGCGGAGGGATTCGGGCCGCAGCTTGTCATTTGGCGGGATTACCCACCACCGGTGACTCCAGAAAAAATGGCAGACTGGCTGCGCTTTGGGGAAGAATGGGTGCAGCGACTGCGGTTGCGTCGGGTTTAGGCTCTCTCGTCTTCGGCACTCAAGCAAGGCTGATCCCCAGGTATGATGGGGGAAAGAGTTTAAGAAACGTGAAGTGTCTCCGTTGTCCCAGGCAGTTGTTCTCGTGACAGGGGCCACAGGGGGAATTGGCAGTGCCCTTGTGCCTCTCTTGGCCCAGGCCGGAGCCCATCTAGTGCTGGCGGCGCGGCGAGAAGGGCCCCTAGCCACCTTGGCCGAGAAAGCAGTAGCCCTCGGGGCTGCTTCTGGAGTAGGGATCCCCACAGATGTAACCGACTACGCCCAGGTCGAGGCGCTGGTGACCCAAACGCTGCAGAGGCACGGGCGGATCGATGGGCTAATCAACCTCGCCGGCGCCGGCATCCTCAAACCTGCCCCGCAAATTACCCCCGCTGACCTGGAGCAGATGCTGGCGGTCAACCTCAAGGGCAGCTTCTACACCAGCCAACTGGTGGCCAACGCCATGCGGGAGCAGAAGTCCGGCCATATTCTCAACTTCCCCGGCATTCTGGGCCGCCACCCCATGGCCATGGCCTCTGCCTACTGTGCTGCCAAGTTTGGCGTGGTCGGTTTTACCAAGTGCATGGCTGACGAGCTGAAGCGCTTTGGGGTACGCTTTACTCTGTTTTACTTTGGCGGCATCGACTCCCCCTTCTGGGATCCCATCAGCCTCAAGGTGCAGCGGGACAAAATGCTCAGCCCTGCCACGGCTGCCGAGGCGATTCGCTTTGTCCTGACGATGCCTGCCAATGCCGTGCCCAACGAGGTGGTGTTGCAGCCGGAAAGCCACCAGTTTCTCTAAGGCTTGCCGAGTTCTGGAAGAAATCCCTGCTGCAGGATCCAGAGCTGGCACAAGTCGGTATTGCCAGCGGGAACTTCCCCAGGCAAGAGAGGGTGGGTTGGGGCTGGCCAGATCTCCTTGCGGCCCTTTGGGCAGATTGCCTCCATAATCAGGAAGACGTCCAGCCGGGGGCCTAGCCGATGGAGGCCATACGCTCACTTGTGCAAGAGGAGCCCATCCTCTCCTTTGCTCTGTTGCTGGGGGTGATCCTGGTGGTGCCGCCGCTATTTGAGCGGCTGCGCCTGCCGGGGTTGGTGGGCCTTTTGGTGGCGGGGATCGCCCTGGGTCCTCAGGGACTGAACCTGTTGACTTCAGAGCTGCCGACGGTGCAGTTGCTCTCGGAGATCGGCGTGGTCTATTTGCTGTTTGTGGCCGGGCTGGAGATCGACCTGGAGCAATTTCGGCAGACCCGCAACCGCTCTGCCACCTTTGGCTTGTTGACCTTTGCCATTCCCCTAACCGTGGGCACCGCCATTGGGCGGCTGTTTGGCTTTGGCTGGAACGCGGCCATCCTGCTGGGATCCCTGTTTGCCTCCCACACCCCCCTGGGCTACCCCATCGTCAGCCGCTACGGTCTGGTGAAAAACGAGGCGGTGCTGGTCACCATCGGCGGCACCATCTTCACCGACATTGCCGCGCTGCTGGTCTTGGCGGTCTGTGTCGGCATCCACGGCGGCGAGTTTTCCCTCTGGAGCTTGGTGCGGCTGCTGGGATCCCTGCTGCTGTATGCGGCTGCTGTGCTGTTTGGGGTGGACTGGCTGGGGCAGCGGTTTTTTCGGGTCACCGGCAGCGAAGAGGGCAACCAATTTTTGTTTGTGCTGCTGGCTCTGTTTGTGGCGGCTCTGGGGGCGCAGTGGATTGGGGTAGAGAAGATCATCGGCGCCTTTCTGGCGGGGCTGGCCGTGAACGATGTGCTGCGGGAGGGCTCTGTCAAAGAAAAGATCGTCTTTGTCGGCAGCATCTTGTTCATCCCCGTCTTCTTTGTGGATATAGGGCTGTTGCTTGATCTACGCGCTTTTTTGCAGACCCTTAGCTCCCTTTGGCTGCTGTTGAGTATCCTGCTGGGGCTGGGCCTCAGCAAGTACGCTGCTGCCCAACTCTGTCAGTGGCTCTACCGCTACACCCCGACCCAAAAGCTGATGATGTGGTCGCTCTCCTTGCCCCAGGTGGCGGCTACCTTGGCGGCAACCCTGGTGGGGTACCGCGTGGGGTTGCTCAATGCAGACGTGCTCAACAGCGTGGTGGTGTTGATGTTGGTAACGGCCACCCTGGGCCCAATTTTGACCAGTCGGGCGGCCACGCAAATGGCTATGGAGGAGGAACAGAGTCGGTTCCCATCTCCACCAGGAGTCGCTCCCGCCTCCGCAGCGCCGCCTCCCCAGCCCTACGTGGTCGTGGTGCCGCTGGCCAATCCCGAAACCGAGGAAAACCTGCTGGAGATGGCCTGCCTCCTGGCCAAGCAGGAGGGCGGGCGGGTGGTTCCCCTCTCGGTGGCGACCGGCCACCTGCACATGGACTCTCCCTTGCTGCAAACTTCCCTGGAGCACGGAGACCACCTCCTCAAGCGGGCGACAGAGTTTTGTCGGCCCTTTGGGGTGGAGGTCACCCCTCTCTGCCGCATCGACAGCCACGTGGCCCAGGGGATCAGCCACGCCAGCCGTGAGCAGAACGCCAGCCTCATCGTCATGGGCTGGAGCGATCCCACCCGCTTACAGGCCCGCCTCTTTGGCAGCGTCATCAACAGCGTCCTCTGGGCTGCCCATTGCCCAGTTGCCGTAGCACGCCTGCTCCATCCCCCCCACAAGCTGCGGCGGATCCTGGTGGTGCTGGAAAACTTTCGCTCGCAGACGGCTCGGGCGGTGCGCCTAGCCCAGATCTTGGCCGCCGCCAGCCAGGGAGAAGTTACCTTGCTTCACATCTGCTTCGCCAGCACCCCCGAAAGCGATCGCCAGTGGCTGGAGGCGCAGCTTTTATCCCTAGCCCAACAGCCAGACTTGGGCTACCCCGTCCAGGTCAAGGTCTTGGCCAGTGACGAGGTCGTCAAAACCCTCTTGCAGGAGGCCCAAGGATTTGACCTGGTGGTGCTGCCCTCTTTTCGTCGGCGCAACCCCAGCGGGAGCCTATCCTTCAGCGACACGACCACTCGCCTCCTAGAACGCCTCACCTGCTCTCTGATCATGCTCGGAGAGCCACTGTAAACTGCTCTTCCAAGGGTAGGCCCTGAGGTGGGACTCGATGTATTTGCCTAGTTTCGGCAACAGGGATGTGGTAGCGATAGCTGCTAGCGGGCTTAGAAATGCTGATGGGTGTGGGGGTGCTGCTTGATGTTGTCGGCATCCCTCACTTCCATTGCCGCATTGAGAATCCGCCGCGGCTCAGCGCTGAAATGGAGCTTGAACACCCCCCTCTCTGGCGTGCAGACCTGGTGCAGAGGGATGTGACGAAATTGGGGCTTGCTGCGGTACGTACGGGCCGCCGCTTGTAGCCGCTCCACAAAATCTTCTCCCAGCACCACCCCTGGCGGGAAAACATCGGCGGGCAAAGTCGGGATCCCGTTGTCGACAACTTCTGCGTAAGTAGTGGCGTAGAGAAGGCAGTAGGAAGTGCTGCGGCGCTCTTGGGCCAGGCAATCCAGGGCGGCGGCGGGAACCGGCTCGGCCACCAACACCTCCCTGAGGCGACCGTCCTCATCCCGTTGGAAGCAAGAGGCCACTCCCAGAACTACATAGTCCAGCCCCTGGACGGTGCCTGAGCTGAGGTGAGTTTGTGCCGTATCCGCCATCGCTGCCCTCTCCGCGTTGCTGGTTGAACTTTCTTGACCTCAGGTAAGTGCCGGGATCCCATGACAAGACCCGTGGTCCTCACCTTAGCAACAACTTCAGGGTTGGACACCTTGCTCTGGGCAAGCCCAGCCCGCAGTTACCTGGGCCTAAAACTCCTGCCGCGCTTCTAGGGCACGGGCCAGGGTAACCTCGTCGGCATACTCCAACTCGGATCCCAGGGGCAGGCCAAAGGCCAGACGGGTCATGCGCAGGCCGGGGGCAACCGGCTTCAGGTAATCTTTAACCACGTGCATAGTGACCTCCCCCTCCACGCTAGGGCTGAGGGCGAAGATCAGCTCTTGGGGCTTCTCCCGCGCCACCCGGGCCACCAGCTCGCGGATGCGCAACTGCTCGGCCCCGATCCCGTTCATGGGCGAGATCAGACCCCCCAAAACGTGGTAAAGGCCCTTGAACTCGCGGGTGCGCTCCATGGCGATGAGATCCTTGACATCGGCCACTACGCACCAGGTCGACGGATCCCTCTGCGGCGAGCGACAGATCTCGCAGGGATCCTCCGCCGACCAGTTAAAACAGATGGAGCAATGCTTAACGGTTTGCTTAGCCTCCAGCAGGGCTTTGGCCAGGGCCTCGACCTCGCCAGCAGGCCGGTTGAGCAAGTGCAAGGCCAGGCGCTGAGCTGTTTTGGAGCCAATGCCGGGCAGGCGCTGCAGCTCCTCGATCAGGCGAGCCAAAGGGCGAGTGTACATAGGAAGCCAGGCTGGCCGGGATCAGCCCAACCCCAACCCCGGCAGGCTGATGTTTCCGGTCAGCTCCTCCATGCGCTTGCGCATCGTCTCGGCGGACTGAGTGTAGGCGTTCACCATCGCCGTCAGGAGCAAGTCCTCCACCACATCCACCGGCTCCTGGAGCACTTGGGGATCCAGAGAGACCTTGAGGGGCTCCTGGTTGCCGTTCACTGTCACCTTCACTAGCCCATTGCCGGCCTCGCCGACGATCTCCATTTCTTCTAGCTCTTTTTGCAGCCTTTGAGCGCCGTCGCGCACCTCTTGGGCCTTCTTGAGGGCTTCTTGGATTTTGCCGAAGGGACCAAAGCCTCGGGTCATGGGATCCTCTTCTAGACACTGCTGTTCTACTCTACCCCTTTCCTCTTGTCGGTAAAAGTACCCGCCAAGCTGGAAACCCAGGTCAGATCGGCCTTTTTAGCCTGGGGTTAACCCTGACGAATTATCCTCAACAGAGAGGGCAAAAGCGTCCCCTGCCTGGAGGTGTCATGGCTCAACTGTTGCAGGATCCGCAGTCGCTAGCCGCCCAGCCCAGCCCCGTGCGCCAAAAGGCTTCTCCCTTGTCCTGGCGGCGCTGGATCCCGGAGCGCTGGTATGTTCACCTAGGCCTGTGGCTGGCCTGTTTGGCGCTGGGGTTTCCGGTGCTGTATGCGCTGATCGTGAGCACCCAAAACAATGCCGAGGTATTTCGCTATCAATTGACCTTTGGCTCCTCGTTGGCCTTTAACTGGCAGCAGGTGATGGTGGCGCGTCACCTAGGCCATTACATGGTCAACAGCGCCATCGTGGCCACGGCCATCACGGTGGGCAAAACGGTTTTGTCACTATTGGCGGGGCTGGCCTTTGTCTACTTTCGCTTTCCGGGCAAGGGGCTGGCCTTCGGCTTTGTGCTCATTACCCTGATGATGCCCACAGAAATTCTGATCATCGCTCTGCTGCGGCTGGTCACCAACCTGGGCTGGGGATCCACCTACTACGCCCTGATCGTGCCCTTTCTGGCCAGCGCCACCTCGACGTTTTTGTTTCGCCAACATTTTTCCAACATCCCCCGCGAGCTGGCGGAGGCGGCTCAACTGGACGGGGCCAACCCGCTGCAGTTTCTCACCCAGGTGCTGATCCCCCTGAGCTGGAACGCCATCGGAGCCCAGGCGGTGATTCACTTCGTCTACGCTTGGAATATGTACCTGTGGCCCCGCTTGATCGTGCAAGGCCGGGAGCGGCAGGTGGTGCAGGTGGGGCTGCAATCCCTGCTCAACCTGGATAGTTCCGCCTCCTATGGCCCCATGATGCTGGGGGCGATCATCGCCAGTATTCCGCCGCTGGTGGTGTTCATTGCCCTGCAAAAGCCTTTCATGAGCGGCCTGGCCCTCAGCCGCGACAAGTAAGTTAGCGAGATCCTCATCCCCGCGAGTGCTCCCTTCATGCCCAGAGATCTGCGCCGTTTCATCGCCCTGCTGGAGTCCCGTGGCCAGCTTCGCCGCATTTCAGCAGAAGTAGATCCCGACCTGGAAATTGCCGAGATCGCCGATCGCCTCTTGGCCTGCGGGGGGCCGGCGCTGCTGTTTGAGCGGGTGAAGGGATCCTCGATGCCCCTGCTGATCAACGTTTTGGGCACGGTGGAGCGCATCTGCTGGGCGCTGGGGATGGAGCAGCCGCGGGAGCTGGAGGAGCTGGGGAAAAAACTGGCCTTGCTCTACCAGCCGCGCCCGCCCAAAAATTTTGCCCAGGCCCTGGAGCTGGGGCAGGCGCTGTTCCGAGTCTTCCAAGCTCGACCCAGCCGGGATCTCTTCCCCCCCTGTCAGCAGGTGGTGCTGCTGGGTGAGGCGGTGGATCTCACCCAACTGCCCCTGCTGCGGGTCTATCCCGGCGATGCCGGGCGGGTGCTGACCTTGGGGCTGATGGTTACCAAAGACCCGGAAAATGGCATTCCCAATGTGGGGGTGTACCGCCTGCAGCTCCAGAGCCGCAACACGATGACGGTGCAGTGGCTGTCGGTGCGGGGGGCCACCCGGCATTTGCGCAAGGCGGCGGCCCTGGGCCGGAAGCTGGAAGTGGCAGTGGCCATCGGGGTGGATCCCGCTGTGATCCTGGCGGCGGCTACGCCCCTGCCGGTGGATCTGTCGGAGTGGCTGTTTGCCGGCCTCTACGCCGGCGAAGGGTTACACCTGGCCCGCTGCAAGACGGTGGATCTGGAGGTGCCAGCCCACGCCGAGATTGTTCTGGAGGGCACCATCACGCCAGAGGAGGTGGCCCCCGACGGCCCTGCCGGGGATCACATCGGCTACTACGGCCCTCGCAACGAGCAAGCTCCGCTCATCCGCTTCCACTGCCTCACCCACCGCCGCGATCCCATCTACCTCACCACCTTCAGCGGCAAGCCTCCCAAAGAAAACGACATGATGGCGCTGGCCCTGAACCGCATTTACACCCCCATTCTGCGGCAGCAGGTGCCGGAGATCGTGGATTTCTTTTTGCCCATGGAGGGCTTGGGCTACAAGGTGGCGATTCTGTCCATCGACAAGGCCTATCCCGGCCAGGCGCGGCGGGCGGCCCTGGCTTTTTGGAGCGCCTTGCCCCAGTTTAGCTACACCAAGTTCGTCATCGTGGTGGACAAGGACATCAATGTGCGGGATCCGCGGCAGGTGCTCTGGTGCCTGTGTTCGCGGGTGGATCCGCAGCGGGATGTGTTTATTCTGCCGGACAACCCCTTTGACGCCCTGGACTTTGCCACCGAAAAACGGGGTCTGGGGGGCAAGATGGGGATCGATGCCACCACCAAGATCCCCCCGGAAACCGACACCCCCTGGCGGCAACCGCTTGCCCCGGATCCGCAAGTGGCCCGTCTGGTGGATCGCCGCTGGGCGGAATACGGCCTGGCGGATCTGGACTTGCAGCCGGCGGATCCGCGCCTATTTGGCTACGAGTTCTAGGGGTGGCTAAGAGGCTGGCAGGTGCAACAAGCGCTGTCTTGGCTGGTGCTGCTCCTGAGCTATGTCGGGCTGGGGCTGGGATCCCTGCCCAGGCTGCGCATGAACCGGGCCACGATTGCCCTGGCGGGATCCGCTTTGCTGATTGCCCTAGGAACAGTGCCGCTGCTGGAGGCTTGGGCAGCCATCGACGCGACCACGATTGTCTTTCTCCTCAGCATGATGGTGGTGAACGCCAGCTTGTCCCAGGGCGGCGCCTTCCAGCTAGCTTTGCTGGGCCTGATTCGGGTTAGCCGCAGTCCCTTTGGCCTTTTGCTCATGCTGGTGTTCGGCAGCGGGCTGCTCTCGGCCTTTCTCCTCAACGATACCCTGGCACTGGTGTTTACCCCCCTCACGTTGCAGGTGACAGCCGTGCTGGGGCTGAACCCTATTCCTTACCTCTTGGGCTTGGCGGCGGCCACCAACCTAGGGTCTGTAGCCACCCTGAGCGGCAACCCGCAGAACATCCTCATCGGCTCCTTCTCCGGGATCGGCTACCTGGAGTTTGCCGCCCAGATGACCCCGATTGCCGTGGTGGGGCTGCTGTTGGAGGTGGGGCTGCTGTGGCTCTACTACCCCGAGGTGCGCTCGCTGCAGCCCTTCGCCCAGGTGCCTTGGACGCCGCTGCGCCTCTATCCCCCCCTGTTGCGCAAGAGCGTGGCCATTACAGCGGGCCTGTTTGGGGCCTTTGTGGCCGGCCTGCCCCTAGCGGAGTCGGCCCTGGTGGCGGCGGCCTTGCTGCTGATTACCCGCCGGCTGAAGCCGGAGCGGTTTTTGGGGCAGGTGGACTGGAACTTGCTGGTGATGTTCTCCGGGCTGTTTATCCTGACACGGGCAACCCGAGAGCTGCTGGCCGGCTGGGGAACGAGTCTGGGGCCCTGGGCGGAGCAGGTGGCGGGATCCCCGTTGGCGCTGCTGGCCGCTGTCGCCCTCTTGTCCAACCTCATCTCCAACGTGCCGGCGGTGCTGCTGCTGCAGTCGCTGCTCCCGCTGCAGGGAAAGACGGCCTGGCTGTTGCTGTCTGCCGGCTCTACGCTGGCCGGTAACTTGACTCTGTTTGGGGCAGTGGCCAATTTAATTACCGTCGAAGCGGCAGCTAGAAAGGGGTATGTGTTAACGTTCGGGGAACATCTCCGCTTTGGCCTGCCCCTGACGCTGCTTACCCTTGGGTTTAGCGGTCTGTGGCTGGGTCAGCCCTGAGCCTTGCCGGGAGCCCTCACTGGGCACTAAGGGCGGCCAAAAGCTCATCTGCCAACAACACTGCCGTGTAGACCAAAGCCTGTCGCTGCTCAGGCGAGAGATTGCCAATGGCAGTTTGGGGATTGCTGAGCATGCCCTGCAACACCCTGCTGGCCACGTATTCCCGTTTGGAAACGCCGGGGCTAGAGATGGTGGGGTTATCCAGGGAAAACTTCTGGTGGTGCTCGAAGGGAAAGGCATATTCAGAAGCTACCGGCATGGCTCCACTCCAAACCTGGACTCTACGCTGCGCTTGGCCTATTTTCGCATTGTCCCTTGCGGGGAAGCTCCAAAAACAGATGCGCCGTACGCCTATTTGCTTCACCTGAACCGCGTGCGGCATCCCGGCTCCAAAGAGCTTGCCCGTCGCCTGGAGCAGGCGGCCAGGGAGCCCTCCAGTTGTTACCCTGGGGCTCCGGCAGGGGCAGCAGCGTTAGCGACAGGATTGGGCATTCCCAAAAAGATGCAGGAAAATCAGGAGAAGTTGAGCCGGGATCCCAGACCCACCGGCTCTCCATCTCGTTTGCTGAGGAAACCCGATGCACGACCTGGACAGTTTGCCAGAACCGGTAGCCGATGCCCTAATCAAAAGCCTGCTTACAGATGTGGAGCGGCTGATCAACCAGCACGGTTTGTCGGAGGTTTTGGTGGGGTTGGCCATGTATTGCAATGTGCAGTTCAAGGCCAAGTTCAATAAACCCAACCGCACCGAAAAGGATGAGGAGCTGGGATTTTACTTCCGCGACGCCGCCAAAGCTCTGGAGGTAGCGGCCAGCCTCACCTATCGCACCATCGATCGCTCTCGGCCCACCTCGCCTGGCACCTAGACTTTAGGGATCCCTTTTCAACCCTCACCCCCGGCCCCTCTCCCAGCCCTCACCCCCGACCCCTCTCCCAAAGGGAGAGGGGAGTTGGCGAGCGCTCCGGGGTGGCAAGGGATCCCCCTGAGTTTTTATGCTGGTGGGCGAAAGTTGCAGTGAGGCCGCGCGTGAGAGTTGTCTGGGAACGCAGCATTTACGGGGGCAATGGCCGGGTGCCCTGCATCGTCTGCGGTGGATGGGCCGCCCCTATCCCAAAAAAGGGGCAGCAGGTGTTGCTGGCGGTGGTCTATAACGACCGCGGCCAAATCTACGGCGAGATCTGCCGCAGTTGCCTTAGTCTGGGGGCCAAGGGCATCAAAGAGTATCTCCGAGAGCGGATTGCCCGCCTGCGCAAACAACTGGAAGACTTGGAAGAGCTGGAGCAGGGAGAGGTGCAGTTGCCCACCCTGGAGCAGGAGCTGAGCGCCTACTTGGATTAACCGCTATACCTTCTTCTCGACCGAAACCTGCAGCCAGCAGCCCAGCTCGGCGGCCAGCCATTGCAACTCCGGATCGTGCAAGTTCTTCAGCTCGTACTTGCAAACGCCCGCCCAGATGTTCAACTGTGGGCCCACCTCTACCCGATCCCCATCGCAATCGCGTCGGGTATGGCGCGGCATCAGCTCCAGCCGGTGAGGAGATCCCGCGCCAGGCGGGTGGGTCTGCCGCTGCACCTGCTCAGCCGCCGCTCCGGTCGATGCCGCTGCTGCCAGGGTGGGCGCTCTGAGACCCTATCCCCTCGCTTCTGGGGCTTCTAAACAGGGATCCCTTGAGAAAGTTGTTCTGGATCCCAGAATCATCCCTGGAAAGCCTGTCCGCAAGCCCCCACGCATGGGCCAGCAGCTTTCCCGAAACGGGGAGGATATGCTGGGCGACAGAGAGGGATCCCCACTTGCCGAGGCGATGGTTTTCTAGCTGAGTCTTCCATGTCTACTCCGTCTGTTTTCCCCACCTACTACCAACAGTTGGGGCTTTCTCCCCAAGCCAGCCTGGAGGAGATCAAAGCCGTCTACCGCCGGCGGGTGCGCGAGATTCATCCGGATCGTCTGCCTGCCGATCTCCCCGAGGGGTTGCGGCAATTGGCCCAGCGAGAGTTTCTTCAGCTCCAACAGGCCTACCGCGTCCTCAGCGACAGCCGGCAGCGCCGGGCCTACGATCTCAGCCTCCAGCCTTCTCCTTTGCCGGTGCCGCAGCCGACCGTGGCCCCTGCCGGTTGGCTGGCCCTCTTGAGCGCTGTCTTGAGCGGAGCTGCTCTCTGTTTGGCAAGCTTGGCCCTTTGGAATGCTCGCATCCCGGCCCAAGGTTTGGATGTGGCCGGCAAAACGGCTGTTGTTGGCGCCCCTCAGTTGTCCGGCAACGCGGATCCCTCCCTGGCCACCGTCCCCCAGACATCCGAGACGGGCAACGCCTCGGAAAGGAGGATCTCGGCCCCAGCCGCCCCTTCTGAAGACTTCTTGAAGCCTTCCCCAGAGCAGGTCGACCGCTTCGCCCGCGCTCTGCTGGCGGTGCAGCCCCTTCTGGCGGCCACCCAAACTCGCCTGCAGCAGGCCAAGGGCAGCGAGGAACGTCGGCAAATTGAACAACAGTTTGAAACCGCAGCCGCCAAGATCATCGCCGCCCATCAACTGACCCCAGAGGACTATCACCGCATCTCTGCCAGCGCCCAGTCGGATCCGGGTGTGGCAGCCGCAGTCACCGCAGCCGTGCGCCGCTGGATGTCGCCCTAGCCCGACAAGACCCTGGCCTGTAGGCGGGAAGAAAAAACTTCGTAAATAACAGTCAAAGGCTGGCCTCGGTGCAGCAAAAGATAATGCCTAGCCCAAAAAGGGCCGCGACAGTTGAGCAGCCGGGCAACTGGCTCGGCTTCGCCATAGTAGAGGCGACGCACTTCGCGAAAGGTCTCCAGTTTTTCTTGGATCAGATTTTGGCCAATGGGCAAATCGGGATGGGGCAAGTATTGGGCCAGATGGTCGGAGTTCCACCAAGAGGTGGCATAGAGCAAGGGCTGCTGAGAGGTTGCTCCACACAGCCAAACCCGCCGCCGCAGCAAGGGGGATCCCAGCCGCGCCAGATCCTTGGTCAGCCGTTGCATGGACTGGGGGGCGGCGCTCTGCTCTGCCAGCAGCTCGACCCGGCCCGTGTCGAGCAGATGGGCCTGAATCGGCTCTTGGGTCAAGGCAGCCAGAGTGCGGGTGGTCAAGCCATCCCCCAAAAGCAGCAAGCGCAACACAGGATCCACCTGCACCAACTCAGGCTGTAGCGGATCTGCCTCCCCCTGCCAATACAGTTGCAGGGGCCACCAATCGCCTTGGCCAGAGGAGACGTTAGAACAGAGGGCAGCGCTCCAAGGGGATCCCGCAGCGTCGCCATGGCAGGTGAGTGAAGAAGGGAAAAGTTCCAAGGCGGAGGTTGAGTTGTTAAGTTCTGTGTCGCTCCTTAGTCTAGCCCACCCCATGTCTCTGCTCTAGGGATGTTCCTAGCTGGTGCCCGGCTGGATCAGCAGCCGTACCAGCCAGGGGACGACCACGATGACGCTGATCAGGCGGGCCAGGTGCATGACCACCACCGTGCTGGCTTGCGCCCCCATGTCCAGGGCTATCAGGCTCATGTCCGAAATGCCTCCCGGAGCGGTGCCCAAGATGGCGGTCAGGCGCTCGATCCCCAGCCAACGGGAGATCAAGTACCCCGACAAAACTCCCGTGCCCACCGCAATCACCGTACAGAGCAGGGCCGGTCGCCACAGATCTTTCAAGGCCAACAGCGTATCGGCGGTGAGCTTGCTGCCCAAAAGAATGCCCAGCACCACCTGCATGACAAAGCGGATCCCGGCTGGGGGAGTGGGGATCGGGATCGCTCCCCAAACATTGACCAAACCCACTGCTACCATCGAACCCACCAAAGCTCCTGCCGGCAGCCTCAGCTTGACTGCAATCAGGGCGCCCGCCAATCCGATCAACAGCGTCCAGAGATAGTTCATCATTGCGGTTTGGCCTCAAGGCAAGAGGATCGCTGTGAGCCAGGGTTGGAGCTGCTCTCCCCACGGCATTCGGCGCAGATCCCGTAGAAGTCAAGCACATGGTACTCGATGACAAATTGGTAGCGGCTGGCAAGCTGCTCCTCCAGGTCTCCCACTGGGCAATCCGGCAGAGGCACCACCCGCCGACATTCGGTGCAAATGAGGTGATGGCGGTTGTGGCCGTTGCTGGGCAAAACCTGATAGTAGGTCTGCTGATCTCCCAAGTTGACCGCTTGCAGCTTGCCCTCGTTGCGCAGAGCCTCCAAAGCCCGGTAGACCGTGGCCAAGCCAACGCTATGGTTGGCATTGCGCAACTCCAGGAAGATCTCTTGGGCCGAGAGGGGCCGCAAGCTCTGCTTCAAGACTTCCAGGATCAGTTTTTGGCTGCGGGTCTGGCGGGAGGAGGACATGATCCCTTTTCGTTGTGAGGGGTCACCAGCAAGGTTAGCGCTCGGCGTCGGCCTCGGCTTTCATGCGCTCTAGGGTTTGGTGCATTTGGTCGAACATTTGGCTGAGGGTGAGCCCAAACCCCCCAAGCTGGGTTTGCAGTTGTTTGATGGTCATCTGAGCCATAAAGTCGTCGGAGAGCTCCAGCCGCTTCATGAAAATGCGCTGCCGCTCCAGCAATTCTTCCATTCGCTCGATGAAGATTTTTTTGCCTTCCCGGTCGAATTGGCCGTAGCGCTCGCCAAGTCGCATCAGGTTTTGGAAGTCCTGAAACAGCTGCTTGGCTTCTTCTTGAACGATCTCCGAGTCGAAGAAGCTCATGGCCTTTCGTCTGCCCTAAATAAACTGCATTGGGTATACCCATCCTATCCGATCGGGTTGGGGGGTCGCAGTCCCTGCCGTTTTCCGGCCAGTACGGGATCCCGTCCTTCGCTTGGGTGGAGAATGGAGTTTTGACCTGTCTGCCCCGCTTATGTTCCCCTTTCCTGGTGTGAAGGCTTATACGCAGCCGTCTTTGGCCCAGCAGTGGTGCCAACGGGTGCAGGGATCCCGACCGCTGTTTTTGGCCTGCCTGGGGTTTACGGAAACGGCCCTTATTCCCGGCATCTCGGCTGCCGGCGCCACGCCCTCCTTGCGGCGCTACACGGCCCTTGCCGATGGAGAGGTGTTGCTGGGGGACTATTCTCACCGCCTGCCCACCTCTCCCGATGGCTATCCTTCACCGGTGGTGATCAGCCGCGCCGTCCTGAGGGAGTTGGGGATCCCCTGTCGCGTGTTCGACTGTGGTTTGCCGGAGCCTCTGCCGGGGGCAGAAACGGTCAGCGCCAGGGGAATAGCCCGCTGCTTGAGCACAGGGCAGGCTCTGTCTTTGGAGCAGGTGGGATCCCTGTGGCAGGAGGGGTATGAGCGGGGATCCCGGCTGGAGTCGAGCTACTGCGTCATCGGAGAATGTGTGGCGGGAGGCACCACCACGGCGCTGGCAGTGTTGTTGGGGCTGGGCTGGCAAGCAGAGGGCATGGTCAACAGCAGCCACCCGGTCTGTAACCACGCCCAAAAGCTGGCCTTGGCCCGGCAGGGATTGGCCAGAATTCCCGCCAGGGCTACCGCCCCAGAGGTGGTGGCCGCTGTGGGGGATCCGATGCAGCCTTTTGTAGCCGGGCTGGCGATGGCGGCAGCCCAGCGGGGGCCGGTGCTGCTGGCGGGCGGCACCCAAATGCTGGCGGTGCTGGTCCTGATGCGGCGCTGGGGGGAAGAGCAAGGGATCCCCTGGCCCCCGGAGAATGTAGCCATAGGTACCACCCGCTGGGTGGCCGAGGATCCCTCGGGCAATACGGTGGGTTTGGCGGAGCTGCTGGGCGAGGTTCCCCTTTTGGCCACCCAACTCAGCTTTGCCCAAAGCCGCTATGCCCCCCTCCGGGCCTACGAGCGGGGCTATGTCAAGGAAGGGGTGGGGGCGGGTGGGCTGGCCATTGTCAGCAGCCTCTATGCCGGCTGGGGCCAGGCAGAGCTACTGGCCGCCGTTGAGCGCAGCTACGAGCAGCTCGTGCTTCAGGCCGGCTCCAGGGGGGCCATCGTCAGGCCCTCCCGCAGCAACTGTTGATGGTAGAGCTCTGCTTGCTCTTGCGGGCCGACCCAAACCACCGCCTGCCCTTCGGCATCCACCTGCACGGTCAGTTGCCGTGCCAGGGGCAGGGTCATGCCGGGGATGTACTTGAGCAAGCATTCGGTAACATGCTGAAAGGTGTTGAAATCGTCATCCAAGACGATCACCTTGAAGTGGGGGTAGGGCTGGCGAACCCGGGTTCTCGACGGAGACGACTGCTGAGCAGGTCGAGTGGGAGCTTCCGTGGTCATAGCAGCAGAACTCAGGACAACATCTGGATACCTAGGTCACATTCAACTTTCTCAACAGCCAAAAATCGGTCGCTGTTGATTCTGAGTCCATTCTAGTTCCTAGTCTCCAGTGGACGCATGGGGTCTGCCGGCAGCCCGTATTTGCCTTTGGATCCCTTGCCGGTGCAAGAGATGGGAAAGAGGTGCGGATCCCCGATCCGCTCTCACAACATCAGCTCTTGCCGCAGGGAGCGACGGGGCTTTTTGCCACCGAAGTGGCGCTCAAAATAGAGGGCGGTGGCTTGCGACAGGATCCCGGCTTCGACAAGCGCCTGGCAGAGGGATCCCCCAGGGGGTAGGTGCTCTTGGATCTGCTGGATTTGCGCGGCGCTGACCAGCCCCGAAGCCTTAAGGTAGTCGGCCACGTGCCGTCCGCCTGCCAGGTAGACAGAGTAGCCGTCTTCGCTGAAAAACTTGACTGTCTCCGGCTTGAGGCCGCTGTGGTGGGTCAGCACGTCTGTGAAAGTGCCGCCCTCTGTTTCCCAGGCGTGGAGGACGGTTTCGATGCCGGCGTTGTCGAGGAGACCGGCTGCGCGCAACTGGGTCAAGATCCGCCGCACCCAAGGGTTGGCCCGCTGCAGCGCTTCCAGATCTTCTTCTCCCAAATACTCCTGAGGCGGCAGCTCGGCATCTGCGGTCGATTCGGCCACGCTCGCAGTTTGGGTAGCCGGGGCAGGCGACGGCGCCCGGTTGGCCTGCACTTGGGCCTGGAGCTGGCGCACCTGCTCTCGGGCCTGTTGGAGCTGGGCTTCGGTGGACTGCAGATGGCTTTGGGTGGCTTGCAGTTGGGCTTGGACTTCCTGCAGGCGTTCTTGAGTTACCTGGAGTTGGGTCTGGGCTTCCTGAAGTTCCCCCCGCAGCCGGTGGATGGTCTGGCTGGCTTCTTGGCGGGCGTGGGCCAGGTCGGCAATGAGGCGGGCCTTCGTCGATTGGGCCACTTGAAGCTGGTGCTGCTGCTCCTGCAGCGATTGGCTGAGAGCGGCCAATTCGGCTTCCTTGTGCTCAAGAGCCTGGCGCAGTTGAGCCTCAGCTTGCTGATGCTGCTGCAGCCGGGATCCCAACTCTTGCAGCTTGAGCTTGGCCTGAGATTGCCATTCCGTCAGCTCGTGGCAGTGGCGCCGCAGGGTCTCCAGCTCGGCCTGGGCAGCTTGCAACTGCTCGGCCAGTGCCTGGACTTGCGCGGATCCCCGATCTTGCTGCGCTCGGAGCTGCTCCTCCAACTCCTGAATGCGCTGCTGGGCAGCCCTGTGTTGCTCGGATCCCTGCTGGATTTGAGCCGCCAGTTGGGCTTCCAACTCGGCAATGCGCTGTTGCTGCTGCTGCTGGCGGGATTGAGACTCAACGAGCTGCTGTCGCTCCCGCTCCAGTTGCGCTTCTAGGGCGGCAACCTGCTCTTGGTAGCGCTCCAGTTGGGCTTGGTATTGCGCGGTAGCTTTGTGAACTTGCTGCGCCACCTGCAGCGGCGAAGCGTAGAGGGGGGGCTGATCCGGAATGGTGGACCACTGCTCCAGCATCACTTCCCAACTGTTGGCAGCTCCTCGCCGTCGCCGGAGCTGCTGCTGCTTGTCGAGGGCCCACTCCAACCAGTGGGGCTGCACCCAGCCCTGCTGCACCAGGATCTGCCCCAACTTGCGCTCGGGGTGGTGCTTTTGCTGAAGCAAAGCTTGATACACGTGCTCCAGTTCCAGATACCCATGCAGCACCAGGATCTCGCCGATGCGCACCAACTCGACCGGGATAAAGGGATAGAGATCTTGCGGGGCAACCCAGCCGTGCTGCATGCACAGCTCCCCCAACATCAAGGGGTTATCCGCCTTTTCCCACATGGCCTGAGCCAACTGGGCGGGGGTGAGCAACCCCGCTTTGTTGAGGGCTTCCCCCAAACGGATCTCAAACTTTTCCTGGTCGGCTGCAGCTAGGGGAGGGTTCATCGGGCTCCTTCGCTGTGACTAGTAAATCTAGTACATCTCTCGTAGCAGAAAACCCTTGAGGAAGGGAGATTTAAACCTACAAGTTAGCTCGATAAACCGCGGATCCACGGATTTTATTGCAGCGCCCGCTTTGGTTAATTCCTGCTCAGGAGGGCTGTTGTTCTTGGCGTCGGGCAAACTGTTGCAACTGCCTCAGGAGCAGCAACTGCCCCAGTCCAAGGGGCAGGAGGGAGACGGCCTCAACCCGGAGCTGTACCCAGCCGTTGCCCCACATCCAGTCGCAGTAGCCATCGGCTCCGCCCCACATTAGTAGGCGTAGCCGTTTCGGCAGCAGGGTTTCCACCTGGTGCGTGATCGAGACGGGGCCCCACTGGACGGCAAAGGTGCTGCCCAGCTCCAGCCTAGCGGGCAGGGATCCCTGCAACTGCTGCGGCCAGAGCCACTGCTGCAACAGCCCCACCTCGGTCAAGCAGCGCTGCAAGGTCGAGGAACTGGCCTCGACCTCGATGCGGATGGTGGAAGATTGGAATGTCCCGAGCATACTTATCCGGCTGAGGCGACCCCAGAACCGAAGCGGCAGCCGGGGCGACAACTTCTAACTCCATTCTGGCCAATTGTTCGAGAGTTGCCTTTGAAAACAGCTCGTCCTCACGTGGTTGCCATCCTGGCCCAGAGTCTGGACGGCAGGATCGCCACCCACCGCGGGCAAAGGCCCCACTTCGCCAGCGCCGAAGACCACCAGCACCTGGAAACCCAAGCTGCCCGGCAACAGGCTTTGATCATGGGGGCGGCCACGCTGCGGGCCTACGGCACCAGCCTGCGCATCCGGGATCCCGAGCTCATCCAACGCCGACTCCAGCAGGGCCTCTCCCCTCAGCCCCTGACGATCATCTGCTCCGGCAGCGGGGAGATTCCTGAGGATTTGCCGTTTTTTCGCCAGCCCCTCACCCGCTGGCTGTGGACAACTCCCCAGGGATCCCGGCTTTGGCAGAACCGAACCGGCTTTGAAGAGATCTGGGTGGCTGCCGATTGGGATCTGCCGGCACGGCTGGCGCGCCTGCGCAGTTTGGGCATCGAACGGGTGGGGTTGCTGGGCGGGGGCCGGCTTTTGGGGGCGTTTTTGCAGGCAGGGGCCTTGGATGAGCTGTGGGTGACCCTGGCGCCGGTGCTGCTGAGTGGGTATGCCGATGCGCCCGCCAGCATCGAGGGCTGGCAGCTGCAGGGATCCCCGCCCCAACTGGAGCTGCTGGAGTGCCACCGTGGCTCTAAGGAGCTGTTTTTGCGCTACCGGGTCGAGTGGCCCTGAGGGGGCTCGCGAGAAAAATTTTTGGACAAATTTAGATTTCTCAGAAATCCACAGGTTTTCCCCAGACTTTCCACAGAGAGGAGGCCTGTTTTCCACAGGCCTGTGACCTCAGGAAACGGCAGCGAGGGTTTTTGTGGAAAAGTCCAAACTGGAAAGTTCAGACGGATACACCTTGAGAAACGCAACGGGATCGCGCCGTTTTTGCCGATGGCATCAAAGCCGGCGGCGGGCTTGAACAAACTTGGAGCCGCTGCCCAGGATTGACACCCCCCATGGGGCAGAGGGCAGAATAGCCGCACCTGAGGTGAGGGGGAGATTTTCCTGGCAGCTCTCCTCAGAGGCAAAGAACCCTTTGCCCAAAAACTCTATCCCTTCTCCTGCCTGAGACAAGGCCAAGGGGCAGTTTGGTATCCTCTGGCGGCTGCCGGACGGGCTAGGGGCAAACTTCTACACACTGTCTTGCTTTTGGCGGGGCCGATGCGGCCCCCGGCGTACCCAAGTTAGAGAGCTGGGTTGGCTTGTTTTTTCCCTTCTGGGCAGGCCCGGTTTTGGCCGGCTCCTTAGGTTTTCTTGGTTTCCCTGTTAACCCCGAGTAGGTGGTTGGGCTATGGATTCTCCCACCGTCAGCATTTTGAGCGAAATTCCCGAGGAGCTACACGACACCCTCAAAAACTACCTCTCTCGTCACCCCGATTGGGATCAAGATCGGGTCGTAACGGCAGCGCTCTCGTTATTCCTGCTCCAGAGCGGAGACACGGATCGGCGCGCTGCCCGTATTTACTTAGACAGCCTGTTTCGCCGCAACTGAGCCCTCGCAAGGCAAGCGCCGAGGATGGCCCGATTCAGGAGCGGGGGGGTAGGAACGCTCTGTCAAGAACGTCCTATTCACCTGAACTGTTAACCTGAGTAGGGAGATGTCCCGCTGTTGCTGAATACCGGCGGGAAGGGCAAAAAAGGGATCCACCAAGGGAAAAACCGTGCCACAGGGCTTTGGGCGAGGAAAGGGCGACCGGCAGACGGCTGGGCCAAAAGGCCTAGGAAGAGGCTCCGGTCTATCCCCCTTCCCTTCCCCAGAGGCGACCCTGGCGCTGGCCGAGCGCCACCGACAAGCAGGGGATCTGGAGACAGCACTGCACCTCTGCCGGCAGCTTACCCGGGCCCATCCCCACCTGTTCGCCGCCCAGGCGTTGCTGGGATCCCTCTATCTGCAGATGGGGGATCCCCGCCAAGCTTTGACCCCTTTGCAACTGGCGCTGCACCTACGGAGAGATTGGGTGCCGGCCTGGCAGGAGCTGGGCGATGCCTGGATGCTGCTGGGCAACCCGGAGGAGGCGGCGCGCGCCTACAAGCAGGGGCTGGCCTTTGCCCCTAACGACGGGCAACTGCTCTTCCGGTTGGGCAGTTGTTGGCTGGCTTTGGGGAAACGGGAGCAGGCGATTGCAGTGCTGCGACAGGCGGCAGCGGCCCAACCTCCTCAGGCTTATGCGCTGGCAGCTCTGGGCAATGCCCTCCTATTCGACAACCAGCTTGCAGAAGCCGAAGCCTGGTTTCGCCGCGCTCTTGTCCTGGCGCCGCAGGAGGGGCGGATCCTCGTCAACCTCGGCCACTGCCTACACCTGCAAGATCGCCTGGAGGAGGCCGCCGACTGTCTGCTACGGGCCATCCCGCTGCTGCCAGGGGAGGCGCAGCCCCACAACAACCTGGGCACCGTCCTGCAAGAGCAAAACCGACTCGAGGCCGCTATCGAGGCCTATCGGCGCGGCCTGCAGTTGGCCCCCGACTGGCCGGAGATCCACTACAACCTGGGCACGGCCCTGCTCACCCTGGGCCGCTACGAGGAGGGGTGGCAGGAGTACGAGTGGCGGCTGCAGCGCCAGGGAGCGGCCTACCCCTGCTTCCCTTTGCCCCTGTGGACGGGATCCCCCTTGGGCCGGCAGACGCTGCTTGTCTACGCCGAACAAGGGCTGGGAGACACAATTCAGTTCGCGCGCTACCTGCCCCTTTTGGCCGCCGCCCATCCGCAGGCCTCCCTCTATTTCCGCTGCCCTCACTCCCTAGTCGAGTTGCTGCGAGCCTCCTTTCCTCAAGTCCAGGTCATTTCCGATACGGATCCCCTGCCCCCCTTCGACTGGCACCTGCCCTTGCTTAGCTTGCCCCATCGCCTGGGCACCACGCTGGAGACAATTCCCGACCGCATCCCCTATCTGGTTTGTCCCGATGGGAGCTCCGCCTGGCCGGAAGATTGGCCAGAGCTTCCCCAGAGGGGGATAAAGGTGGGACTGGTGTGGGCCAGTGGCCGCCGCGACGACCTCGCCCTCAGCCGGGTGCAGAGGTTAAAAAGCTGTTCTCTTAACCTCTTCCTCGAGTACCTTAATCTGCCCCAGGTGCAGTGGGTTAGCCTGCAGGTGGGTGAAGATCTAAGCCAGGTAGAACCCCTTCTCAAGCAGCACCAGGTGGTGGAGCTGGGATCCCGTTTCCGGAATTTTGTTGATACTGCTAGGGCAGTTGCCCAGTTGGATCTGGTAATTAGCGTCGATACTGCCGTTGCCCACCTGGCTGGGGCGCTGGGCAAGCCGGTGTGGGTGCTGCTGCCCTTTGCCGCTGATTGGCGCTGGCTACTGCAGCGGCAAGACAGCCCCTGGTACCCCAGGGTGATGCGCCTATTCCGCCAAGAAGCCCGCGGCAACTGGGTTGGTGTGCTGCAACAGGTGCGGGCAGCCCTGGAAGAGCTACTAAGGGGGATCCCGTCCTACTCCTCGCCTTTTGGAACGATGCGCTGAAACAGATAGCCGGTACCGCGGGCTGTCAGGATAAGCTCAGGGTTGCTCGGGTCATCCTCCAACTTGGCCCGCAGCCGCGAGATGTGGACATCCACCACCCGCGTATCCACGTGGCGCTCCGGCGTGTAGCCCCACACCTCTTGCAAAATCTCGGCGCGGGAAAACGGCTCCCCCGACCGGCTGACCAGCAGCTCCAGCAAACTAAACTCCATCCCCGTCAGGCGGATGCGCTCGTCCCGCTTGTAAACCTGCCGCTTGTTGGTATCGATGCGAAGATCCCCCACCTGAATTACCCCTGAGCTGGGGATCCCTTCATGGGACGACCGCGCCACCCGCCTCAGCACCGAACGAATGCGGGCCTCCAGTTCTTTGGGCGAAAACGGCTTAACCACGTAGTCGTCTGCCCCCAGTTCCAAGCCAGTAATGCGGTCGGCCACGTCCCCCAACGCCGTGAGCATGATGATCGGGATGTCGGATTCTTTGCGCAACTCCTGGCAGACCCCGTAGCCATCCAGCTTCGGCATCATCACATCCAGCACCACCAGGTCAGGATCCTGCTTGCGAAAAACCTCCAGCGCCTCCTCTCCGTCGGCAGCAGTAACCACGTCGTACCCGATCATCGAGAGGCGGGTCTCCAAAATGCGGCGGATGCTGGCCTCATCATCGACCACGAGAATCCGTTCTTTGCGCTGGGCTTCCACGGTGCTGCAACTCCTAAACTTCTAAATGAAAAGGATTGGAAAAAGAGCGCGAACTCGAGGTGGTCAGATGCAGCCTCCTCAGGGGCTCCTCCTGGAGGGGTGGACTCACCCCGGGAGCTGCAACGCTGCCAAACCCTTGTTTGTCGGCAACGGAAACCGCAACCCAAGGATGGAGCTTCAGAAAACAAACACCGAAGGCTCGCCCGGCAGTCGATTCAATCTTGTTAAAAGCGCCAACTTCAACTTCACTTGCTCCTGCTCGGTAGCACAGGTGTGGCACTCCTCCCCAAACGCTACCCCGGTCGACCGCCGCCAAACCTGAGAGGCCTTCGTAAGAAGTTACTAAGAGGTTACTTTCTACCACCCAATTTATCATCCAGAAGCGGCTGCTAACCCGCCTTAACCCTTTATTGTGCAGCTATTTTGCTCGACTTGATACATACCTTCACAACTTCTTCAGGTTGCTGCCAAGCGTTTCGGAATCCTCCTCAGAAAAAGCTGCTGCCGCCACTGGGGATCCCTGGCCACTGGGGGTAGGAGGGAGGGTTTCGGCAACAGGGACAGAGTAGCAACTGGCCAGCAGGCCAGCGGAACGGATTGCGCGGTCGGCATGCAGCTCCAAAACCCGCCGCAACAGACGTTCTGCCGCCAGCCAACTCGCCAGAGGCAGCGCACGCTCGGCCAGCGAGGGCAAGGTCGGGTTGGGCAGGGATCCTAAGGCCTGCAGGACAGAACTGGAGACCCAGGCAACTGGGCTGAGCCGCTGCGCCAGCCGACAAGGATCGCAGACCAGGCCACCCGCGTGGGGAGAGAAGAAAGCCTCACCTGCTAACTCCTCCCCACAGGAGTAGCAGGCTTGTACTGAGGGGGCAACCCCCCCCACCACTAAAAGGTGGTAGAGCCCATGGACAAGGAGCGGCAAAACGGCCTCTGTCGCAGGGGCCTGCTCGATGCGCTCCAGATGCTCCACCAGCAGCACAAACAGCTCTTCCTGAGCCTGATCTGGCAGGGCCAATAGCAAAGCCACCTCTGCCAGGTACTGGGCGGCTGTGAGGTGGGCCAAGCTGCGGCCCAGACGGGGAAAACTCTGCAGGGTTTCTGCCTGGACAATGCGCTGCAGACGCTGGGAGGCATCGGCTTGAGCTGACCACCGCCCCCGAACAAGCAGCAGGTCGTTAATGACAAAGGGCTCCAGTCGCCCTCCCCACTTGGAAGACGGCTTGCGGGATCCCTTGGCTACTGCCCGCACCAGCCCCCGCTCGCGAGTTAGGATGGTAACCACCCGATCCGACTCCCCCAAGGGGATGCCCTTGAGAGTGATGCCGGTAACCCGGTAGGTTCGCCCGCTCATGCTCTGCCAGCTTCCCTAGCCTGCAGCTCTTGCATTAGCTCCAACCCCCAAGAGGTGCCGATCCGGGTGGCTCCTGCGGCGATCATCGCCTCCGCCTGCGCCACGGTGCGGATGCCGCCGGAAGCTTTGACTCCCACCCTGCCGCGGCTAAGCTGCCACAGCAGTTGCACATCGGCCGGTGTCGCCCCTCCCATCCAGCCGGTGGAGGTCATCAAGAAGGCAACTCCCGCGTCCATGCAGATCTCGGCGGCCAGCTTTTTTTCCTCATCAGTGAGCTGGGCAGTTTCCAAAATGGCCTTGACGCAAACCCCCGTTTCTTCCACCAGTTGGGCAATCTCGGCATGGAGGCGATCCAGCTCCCCCGCCTTGAGCCAGGCCAAGTTGATGCGGACATCCAGCTCCCGGCACCCCTGCTCCACCGCCAGTTGAGCTTCGTAGAGCTTGACCTCCGCCGTGTTGGTGCCCAGGGGAAACCCCACCACTGTGCTCACCCGTACTGGCGACCCGTGCAGCCGCTCAACCACCCGCGGCACGTAGCAGGGAGGCACACAAAAGGTGGGGAAGCCATAGCGCAGAGCAATTTCACACCCCTGGTCGATCTCCTCTGGGGTCACCATTGGCAGCAGCAGGGTATGGTCGATGTACTCCGCCAAGTTGATCGGGCCGTCTGCCAGGCCCTTGGGCTCCAGAGAGAGCATCAGTTGCCAGATCCCACAGCACTACCTCTACTTTAGCCCCAAGGATCCCGGAGAGCAGCCGCAGCAGCCAATCCCCCCTACCCCTGAGATTTCAGCCAATTCGACGCCTCCACGGCAAAGCACAGCATCATTTGATAGTCTGGTTTGGGGGCCACCTGTATCCCCCCTCAACCCTGGCAAGGCATGGCGGAAAACCGGACTGGCGCGTTTGTCGGCGGGCTGCTGTTGGGAACGGCGGTGGGCACGGTCATCGGTCTGCTTTTGGCTCCCCGCAGCGGACGGGAGACGCGGCGACTGCTGAAAAAATCGGCAGAGGCCCTGCCGGAAGTGGCAGAAGACGTGACCACCAGCCTGCAATACCAATCGGAAAAGCTGCTCGACTCCGCCCAAAAAAGTCTGGATGAGGCCCTGCTGCGGCTGCAGCAGGCAGTGGCGGTGGGCAGGGAAGCCATGTTGCAGAAACGGCAAGAGCTGATGCAAGCCCAAAACCTGCGTCCCCTCGCCCGGGAGGAAGCCGACTCAGAAGCCCAAGGTCGGGAGGAGGCGGCGCGATGACCGAGCCGGTATTTTGGTTGGGCCTCTCGGTAGGTCTGGTGGCAGTGGCCATTTTGGCGGTGATCCTGACCCTGTTGCCCGCCGTTATTCAATTGGGTCGAGCCGCCCAGAGCGTGGAACGCTTTTTCGACACGCTGCTGCGGGAGTTACCGCCCACGCTGGAGGCTCTGCGTCTGACCAGCTTGGAAGTGAGCGAGATCGCCGACAGCCTCGACGAAGGGGTCAAGGGGGCCGGACAGGTGGTGAAGCAGGTGAACCGCTCCCTGGAAGGGGCCCGCAAGCAAGCCCGCGGCGCTCAGGTCAATGTCCGCAGCTTTTGGGCAGGGGTACGGGCGGCCTGGCAGGCGCTGTCCAGCGAGACTCCCCCCACCGCCATGGGTAACTCTCAGCTGCGCTCGGGCCAGGCTGGCCGTTCTTTCTCTGCTGCTGTGCCAAGCATTTCCTTGGGAGATATGGGTCTTTCCGCCGGCAAGGCAACACCAGAGGGATCCCAGCCTTCCCAACCCGATGCCGCCAATTCTTAGGAGCTACTTGAGTATTCTCTGGAAGACGGGCACAGGAGGTTGGGGCTCTTGCCCAGGCGGAAGCCGGCCCCAACGGGCATCGGGATCCCAGCGCAGTTGTGCGACATCCTGCAAAGGAAACCCCATCTGCTGCAGGATCTTGAGGCTGAGGTTGGGAATGATGGGCGAAAGGGCCACGGCCACCCAGCGCACGCTTTCCAAAACGGCGTAGAGGATCTGGGCCACCTGCTCGCTTTGCCCTTGTTTGTGCAACGTCCAGGGGGCCTGCTCGTCGAGGTATTTGTTGCTGGCCTGGGCCAAGCTGAGAGCTTTGCGGGCGGCAGAGCTGGGATCCAGCCGCTCGTAGGCGTCGGCCACTGTCGGGGCCAGGCGCTCGGCCAGGGTTTTGAGGGGGTGATCCGCAGGGATCTCGACGGCGGGGATGCGGTAGTCGGGCTGGTATTTTTTGAGCATATTGAGGGTGCGGTTGAGCAGGTTCCCCAGGTCGTTGGCTAGGTCAGCGTTGAGAACCTCGATGAAGCGGCCCTCACTAAAGTCTCCATCCTTGCCCAGCTCAATTTCAGTCAAGAAATAGTAGCGCACGGCATCGGCACCGTAGCGCTGCACCAGCTCAAAGGGATCCAGCGTGTTGCCCAGGCTTTTGCCCATCTTGAGGCCATCTTTGGTGAGAAAGCCGTGGCCAAAGATCTGTCTGGGCAGCGGCAGCCCTGCCGACATGAGCATGGCCGGCCAGTAGATGGCGTGGAAGCGGACGATATCTTTGCCCACCAGGTGCACGTCGGCAGGCCAGTAGCGGCGCAAGGCGTTTTCCAGCGTCGGCTCGTCCTCGGGATCCACGGCGGCGCTGAGGTAGTTGATGAGGGCATCAAACCAGACGTAAAGGGTTTGGCTGGGATCCGCCGGGAAGGGGATCCCCCAGGAGACGCTGGGGCGAGAGATGGAGAAGTCCCGCAGGCCCTGCTTGACAAAGTTGATCACCTCATTGCGGCGGCTTTCTGGTTGAATGAACTCCGGGTGCTCCGCATAGAGGGCTTCCAGTTTTTCCTGGTAGCGAGAGAGGCGAAAAAAGTAGTTTTCTTCGTCTTTCCACTCCACTTTTTTGTTGGGGTGAAGCGGGCAAAATCCGCCTTCTAAGAGCTCTGACTCGTCCTTGAACTCCTCGCAGGCAACACAGTACCAGCCCTGCTGCCGGCCAACGAAAATATCCCCCCGATCCCACACTCGCTGGAAAAACTCCCGCACAATGGCTTTGTGGCGAGGGTCGGTGGTGCGGATAAAGCGGTCGTAGCGGATGTCCAGCAACTGCCAAAGCTGGGCAAACTGGGCCGCGATCTCGTCGCAGTGCTGCTGCGGGGGAAGGCCGCGCTCTTCGGCGGTGCGCTGGATCTTCTGGCCGTGCTCGTCGGTTCCCGTTACCATCAGCACATCCTTGCCCCGCAGGCGATGGTAACGGGCGATGGCATCCGCCGCCAGGGTGGTGTAGGCGCTGCCGATGTGGGGGGCAGCGTTGACGTAGTAGATCGGCGTGGTGATGACGAAGGTGGAATTCGGCATGAGCACTCGCAGCGCTTTCCCCCATGATAAAAGTTGCCGGAAAGTCCGACAGGCCCAGTTACGGGGCGGAGGTGGGATGAAACTTCTGTTCAACCTCAAGGGATGGGGCGGCGGCCTTGCGGGGGCCGGGATCCTGGGCGCCGGGGCGGCTCTGGCCCAGCCCTTGTCGGAAACCCGCATCCCCTGTGAGATCTTCATCGCCGGGGGCGGGCTGGGGGGGGTGGCAGCGGCCTACGAGGCTCTGCAACTGGGCCGACAGGTGTGCATGACCGAGATCACCGACTGGATTGGCGGCCAGGTGAGCGCCCAGGGGGTCTCGGCTTTGGATGAGCGGCCCTTGCAGCGGGAAAACGAGATCTTTCCCCAGGGCTATAGAGAGTTTCGCCGCCGGGTGCGGGAAAAGTACGGCGGTGATCCCAATCCCGGCAAGTGCTGGGTGAGTGTGCTCTGCTTCTCGCCCCAGGTGGGCCACCAGGTCCTGCGGGAGATGGTGGATCCCTATCTGCAGTCGGGGCAGTTGCGGCTGTTTACCGAGACGGTGGTCAAGGACTTGCAGATCGAGGATTACCAAATCCGCAGCGTGCAGGCCATCCGCAACATCCCCAAACACGCCGGCGTCCAGCCGGAGAATCGGGGGGATCTCTCCAGCTACTTTCTGGATTTTTACCGCCTAGAGCCCACCGAGGATTGGGACAAAGAGATCCTGCGCTTTGAGCCGCCGCCAGAACGCCAAGGCAAAACCCTGCCCTGGGTGGTTATCGATGCTACCGAAACCGGCGAGCTGCTGCCGCTGGCGCGGGTGCCCTACCGCCTTGGCACGGATGGGGAAAGCCGCTGGGAGCCCAGCTCCAAGCCCTACAGGGATCCCTACTGCACCCAGGGGTTTACCTACACCTTTGTTATGGAGCGCTCTGCTGTGCCGCAGGTGCCCATCAAGCCCAAGTTCTACAACGACCCGCTGCACGGCCCCTACTACAGCTTTGAACATCCACGCTTTAACTTTGGGATGGTCTTTACCTACCGCCGCATCCGCGGCCAGGTGTTTGGCTTTGGGGAAGAGGCCATCCGGGTGGGGGATCAATCCATGCAAAACTGGACCTGGGGCAACGACTGGCGCATCACCGGGCCGGAGATGAACCTGATTCTCACCCACGAGCAACTGCAAGCCTCAGGCCAACTGGATCCCGGCGGCTGGATGGGGGGCTTGCGGGTGGAGGCGCTGCGGCGGGCCGAGCAGCATGCCAAGGGCTTTTTCTACTGGCTGGTGGCGGGGCGGACGGATTTTCTGTTGCAGCAGGCGGATCCCGACTTTCAAAAAGACTTTTACCTGCGCTATGCCTACCTGCGGGGGCCCGATAGCCCCATGGGAACTGCCAGCGGCCTTTCCAAGTACCCCTACATTCGCGAGTCGCGGCGCATCATCGGTCGGCCCAGCCCTGCCTACCCGCAGGGATTTACCATCTACGAGTCGGATATCACCACGCGAGAATCGGAGCTCAATCGCGGGCGGCCCTTTATTTTCTACGACTCGGTGGGGGTGGGCCAGTACCCCATCGACTTTCACGATTGTCTATTGCCGGATTTTTCCCTGCCCCCCAGCCACAACCAGAATGCCCAGGCCCCCAGCTACCCCTACCAGATCCCACTGCGGGCTTTGATCCCCCAGCGCATCGACAACCTCTTGGCCGGCAACAAGAACATTGCCACCAGCCGCATTGCCAGCGCCTCCTATCGGGTGCACCCGGTGGAATGGGCCATCGGCACAGCCGCCGGCCACACGGCCCACTTTGCCCTGGAGCGGGATCTGATCCCGGCGGAGATCCTGCGCGAGCCGCTGCTGGACTTGCGGCTGTTGCCGGCTCTCCAGGCCCAGATCCAGAGCCTGGGCAATCCCATCCAATTTCCCGGCACCACCATCACCGCCACTGAGTGGGCCCAATCTCGCTAGCCTAGAAAGGCAAGGTTGGGAGCTGGCCGATGGATGCTATGGGGGTTGAACTGGGGGGACTGGAGGCGATCCGCCCTTCGTTGTGGGCGGCCACAGCCCTGTGGAGTCTGGGGCTGATGTGGGGCTTGTCGCCGCTGCACCGCCGCCTGCAGGAGGGTTGGGAAAAACAGTTGGCCTGGGATCCCAGCGGAGCTCTGGCCTCTTTGCTCAGCGTCCTTCCTTTCTTGCTGGCAGCAGCGGTGGTGGTGGCCCTCACCGAACTCTCTTTGGGCAACAGCTGGGCCGTCTCCTGGGGTCTGATTGCCTGCGTTGGCGGTGGCCTCTACGAGCTGGGCCGGCGGGACAATGCCCGCTAAGCGCTCTGGGCCGGCCCTCACCCCCAGCCCCTTTGACAACGCCAAGTTAGAGCGACTTGAAGCGATGACCCCCCTCGAAGAAGCGGCGGAAGCGGCGGCTAAGCTGCTGGTGTTTCGGGAAATCTGCGCCCACCCCTTGGCCCTGACCTGGCAGGAGCTCACCCAGGAGTTGATGAGCGGGGATCCCTTGCCCTGCTGGAGAGCCTACGGACGCTGGTTTGAGCTTTTGGCCCAGGAGGGCTTGAGCTGGCGGGAGTGGCTAATCCGAGAGATCCGCTGGGCCGATAACCCTTTCTCGCGGGCGGCGCTTCGACCCCAAGGGATCCCAGCCCCCCTTGTGCAAGCGGCCCGCCACGATCTCCGCTGCCTGCAGATCCTGGCCGATAGCCAGGAGACCATTGCCGAGCAGATGCGGGCGCTGGGCCTGGGGATCCCTTGGCCGGATGGGGAAGGGGAGAGCCCTGGCTGGGATCCGCGCTCTTTTGCCGACTGGGGCCTGAGCCTGGAGGCGCTGATCGCCCACTACCGCCGAGCGGGGGTGGGGCTCTGTGGCCGCTATTGGGCCTTTCGCTGGGGGCCGGCAGGGCTAGAGGGGATCCCCACTCCCGACTTGCCCGACTGGGAAGAGATCTACGGCTATGAACGGCAGAAACGGCAGTTGGCTGCCAACACCGAAGCCCTGCTGCGGGGGGATCCGGCGTTGCATGTGCTGCTCTATGGGGCGCGGGGCACCGGCAAGTCTTCGCTGGTGAAGGCGTTGCTGCGCCGCTACGGTTCCCAGGGGCTGCGCCTTTTGGAGCTGAGACGGGGAGATTTGGGTCAATTGCCTCAGATCTTGGCAGATCTGGGAGGGTGGGGGCTGCCCTTTGTCCTGTTTGTGGACGATCTCTCCTTTGAGGCCGACGAAACTGAGTTTAAGCAGCTCAAGGTGCTCCTGGAAGGAGATCTTGTTCCACCACCGCCCAACGTCCGTCTCTACGCCACCAGCAACCGCCGCCACCTTATCCGCGAGTTTTTTGGCGATCGTCCCAGTCCCCAAGATCAAGAGGTCCACGCCTGGGATACGGTGCAGGAAAAGCTGTCGCTGCGGGATCGCTTCGGCCTTACCCTTACCTTCACCCCTTTTAGCCAAGCTGACTACCTGGCCACGGTAGAACACCTGGCGCAACGGCTGGGCCTCCCGCACCCTTTAGATACCTTGCGCCGCCAAGCCCTCCTCTGGGCGCAACAGCAGAACGGCTTTTCCGGTCGCACCGCCCGCCAGTTCCTGCATGCCTTGCAGGCCGGCCTGGTGGAAGTTGGATAGCCGCAGGCCGGCTGAGGTCTGGAGTTTTCGTCATAGGGACGAACCTGTCGGTTGCTGCAATTGCAAACTCCCCTTCAGGGAAGAGCCGGGGGCGAGGAAGACTACAGCAGCCACTCGGAGGCGCGCTCTCCCACCCCTTGCAAATTCAAAGGAATGGCCACCGCCTTGCCTATGCGGGGTTTCTGACGGGTAGCCTCAATTTCTCGCTGCACCGCTTCCCACACGCCCCACGCCTGCAAATGGGCCATGACAGACTCCAGGCGAGCCAGATACTCGGCCTCGCTCAAGGGGAAAGAGGGCTGCTCCAGGTAGCGCCACATCACCAACAGAACCACCCTGCCCCCCATGCGGCGCAGTTGCACGTCGTAGGAATAGCCCCACTTCTCCCGCAGCAAAGCTTGAAAGTCGGATCCCGTCATGGTCTGGCTCGGATTGGGTTGGGACTGAGCTGGGCCGCAGCAGAAAAACCGCCGCCTCTTCCCTTGCACTTCCTTTAGCTTTGCATTTCTTAATGATATTAGCCAAGGAGCTCGGTTAGGATGATGTCGTTTGTCAACGAACATTAAAACTTCTCAGGTTTGTACTGGCCATTATGACGGAAGCGGTTAGCAACTTCGAGGCACCCCCCATGAGCCGGCGGGTTTTTCTGAATGCCCTCCTCAGCAGCTCGGTGGGGGTGGTGGTGGTGGGCACCCTCTACCCGGTGGTGAAGTATTTTATTCCGCCCTCTTCCGGTGGGGCAGGAGAAGGTGTGATAGCTCAAGATGCTCTCGGCAAGCCCATCAGCGTCAGTGAGCTGTTGGCCACTCACGCCGCCACGGATCGCGTGCTGGCTCAAGGCTTGAAGGGGGATCCCACCTACATTGTGATCGACAACGGGGCGGTGGCCAACTACGGCCTCAACGCGGTTTGCACCCACCTCGGCTGTGTGGTGCCCTGGAACGCGGGGGAAAACCTGTTCAAGTGCCCCTGCCACGGATCCCAGTACGCGGCCAACGGCAAGGTCATCCGGGGGCCGGCTCCCCGCTCCCTGGAGCTGGTGAGCGCCACGGTGGACGGCGACAACGTTCGCTTCAGCCCCTGGCAAGGCCCCGATTTCCGCGAGGCCTGAGGCGTTACGATAGGCTCCAGAGAGACCCCTGTAAGGGGCCACAGCCGGGTCAGAAGTGGGGGAAAAGGCCAGAGAGGTTGCTGCGCTAGTCCTGGCTAGAGCATGAGTTGTGAGCTTTGAGGAGCATGACTCTAGTCAATAATAAGCTCAACTATACTGAAAATAATGTATAATATGTTCAGTACGGATTACTACCAGTTGATCTTTCTGTTTACTTTCGAGTCTGCCAACATGGTAGCCAAAGCAAAGCAGAAAATTGGTAGTAAGACGACACGGAAACTGCGCTTTGGGTATTCTACTCAAAGCTTTGCGGGATACCGCCATTCTGTTTGGACTCCGTCCCGCTAACGCGAATGGAAACAAGCAGAATGCTATCGCTGCATAGTTGAACAGTGATGTTCAGCAGTGTTCAGCGTAAATGTATCAGATTGCCCCAAAGGGCTTGCGAGAATTTTGATTGAGATTCTGAGCTAACTTATGAAGCGAATTTACTTGGCCTTGTGTGCGCTGCTGCTGTTGCTGGGGACGGGATCCCGTCCGGCAGCAGCCTATCCGTACTACGCCCAGATGGCCTACGACAACCCGCGCGAGGCCACCGGGAAAATCGTCTGTGCCAACTGCCACCTGAACGCCATGCCTGCCCGTGCCGAAGTGCCGCAGGCAGTTACCCCGGGCCAGGTGTTCACCATCAAGGTCGGGATCCCCTATGACTTGAGCAAGCAACAGGTGTTGGCGGATGGCAGCAAGGGCGGCTTGAACGTTGGCGCTGTGGTGGTGTTGCCAGAAGGCTTCCGCCTGGCCACCGAGGAGGAGATGACGGAGGAGCAGCGCCAGGAAACCGCTGAGACCTACATCACTCCCTACAGCGACGAGAAGCCCAACATTCTCCTGGTGGGTCCCCTGCCCGGCGAGCAGCACCAGGAAATCGTCTTCCCGGTGGTCGCCCCTGACCCGAAGGAGGATCCCTCCGTGGCCTTCATGAAATATCGGGTTTACATTGGCGCCAACCGCGGTCGTGGCCAGATCAACCCCGATGGCAGCCTCAGCAACAACAACGTCTTCCGCGCTCCTGCCACGGGTCGTCTGACAAGCATCGCCACCATCGAATCTGACCTCAGCGATCTGCCGCCTGAGCTGGCCGCCCTGGTGCCGCCCGAATACGAGTTGCCGGGCACGCGGGTGCTCAGCTTCGAGACTGAAGGCGGACTGAAGCACTTGGTGGTGCCGCCGGGGCCGGAGTTGCTGGTTAACATTGGCGACAGCGTCCAAGAAGGGGATCCGGTTACCAACAACCCCAACGTGGGCGGCTTTGGCCAAGTGGAGCGGGATCTGGTGCTGCAGAACCCGGAACGGGTGAAGTGGTTGGTGGCCTTCCTGGCAGCGGTGGCCATCACCCAGCTTCTGCTAGTGCTCAAGAAAAAGCAAGTGGAGCTCATCCAGGCGGCAGAACTTTTGGGCTAGCTTGCGCACTTATTCTTCGCGAGAGTCTTCCCAGCACCTCGGAGCCAGCCGGGGTGTTTTTTTAGGGAATCCTCAGCTCTCCCGCTATCACCAGCACCGCCTGCCCGGCAATCTCCACCCGAGTGCCGAGATCGCGACACCACAGCTCGCCTCCCCGCGCCGAGAGCTGGCGGGCTTTGAGCTCAGTCCGGCCCAGGCGCTGCGACCAATAGGGTGTCAACAGGCACTGGGCAGACCCGGTCACCGGATCCTCCGGGATCCCCAACTGGGGGGCAAAAACACGACAGACAAAATCTGGCTGGTCTTCTAGATCCCCTCCCGAGGCAGTGACGATCAACCCAGAAACAGGCAGTGCCTGAACCCGCTCCCAATCCGGCTGCAGCTGCTGCACCTGCTGGGCCGAAGTCAGCACCGCTACCCCCATGCTGCCGCGGTACAACTCCAGAGGAGGGATCCCCAATGCCGCAGCCACCTGCTCTTGGCCTTCCGGCCAGGGTTGCGGGAACTGGGCGGGAAAATCCATCGCCAGCCGCTCCCCCTGCCGCCGCACCTGCAGCCGGCCACTGCGGGTGGAAAAGGCCACCCCCTGAGCTTCCGGGTGAATCTCGGTCAAGAGCACATAGGCGCTGCCCAACGTGGCATGGCCACAGAGTTCTACCTCCGTGGTGGGAGTAAACCAGCGCAGCCCATAGTGGGGAACCTCGCCTTCGGATCCCTGGGGCAGCAAAAAAGCCGTTTCCGACAGATTGTTCTCCGCCGCAATTGCTCGCATCAAAGCTGCCGGCAGCTCCTGAGGCAGCAAACACACCGCTGCCGGATTGCCCTTAAAAGGCACTGCCGTAAACGCATCCACTTGAAACAACGGGATCCGCACCTGCTTGCCCAACCTACCTCAGGCCATGATCCCACAACAGGCCCAGAAGTAGGGGGATCCGCACCCCGACCGTACCCGCCAAAAGCGGGATCCCACCGACAGAGGCTATTGTCAGGCCAGAAAGTTGGCTGATAAACTAGCACTCGTAAGTCGAGAGTGCTAAGTCGCTTCCCTTCGGGGAAGTGGAACTAATGGAAATGAAAACTTCAGCTTCGTGCTTTAGGATCACGGAGGACATTCGTCATGGCTGCAGTAGCTCTTAACGTCTCTACCCTGAAGCCGCTGGGCGACCGCGTGCTGGTCAAAATCGCTCAGCAGGACGAGAAAACCGCAGGTGGGATCTTCTTGCCGGACACTGCCAAGGAAAAGCCCCAGGTGGGGGAAGTGGTTGCTGTTGGCCCTGGCAAGCGCAACGACGAGGGCAAGCTGATCCCGATGGAACTGAAAGCCGGCGACAGAGTGCTCTACTCCAAGTACGCCGGAACCGAAGTCAAGCTGGGCAGCGATGAATATGTGCTGTTGGCCGAGCGGGACATTCTCGCCATTGTTCAGTAATAGTCAGTGATTCAGCAGCAGTTCAACGAACGATTGAATCCTTAAGACTCTGTTTCACCCTTACCTGCATTTGCATCGGAGAGGTTGACTATGGCCAAATCAATCATCTTCAGTGAAGAAGCCCGCCGCGCTCTAGAGCACGGCATGGATATTTTGGCAGAAGCCGTAGCCGTTACCCTGGGTCCCAAAGGGCGCAACGTCGTCCTGGAGAAGAAGTTTGGCGCACCCCAAATTGTTAACGATGGGGTAACCATCGCCAAAGAGATCGAGCTGGAAGACCACATTGAAAACACTGGCGTCTCCTTGATCCGTCAGGCGGCTTCCAAGACCAATGACACGGCTGGGGACGGCACCACCACCGCCACCGTCCTGGCCCACGCCATGGTTAAAGAAGGGCTGAAAAACGTGGCCGCCGGCGCCAACCCGATTGCCCTCAAGCGCGGCATCGACAAAGCCGTGAAGTTCCTGGTGGACAAGATCGCCGAACATGCCCGCCCGGTGGAAGACTCCAAAGCCATTGCCCAGGTGGCGGCCATTTCCGCCGGCAACGATGAGGAAGTGGGCCGCATGATCGCCGAGGCCATGGACAAAGTGGGCCGCGAAGGGGTGATCTCCCTGGAAGAAGGCAAGTCCATGACCACTGAGCTGGAAGTGACGGAGGGGATGCGCTTTGACAAAGGCTACATCTCCCCCTACTTCGTCACCGACACGGAGCGGATGGAGGCGGTTCTGGAAAACCCCTACATCCTGATTACCGATAAGAAAATCACCCTGGTACAAGACCTGGTGCCGGTGCTGGAGCAAGTGGCCCGCGCCGGTCGTCCGCTGCTGATCATCGCCGAAGACATCGAGAAAGAAGCCCTGGCCACTCTGGTGGTGAACAAGCTGCGGGGCGTGCTGAGCGTGGTGGCGGTGAAAGCGCCTGGCTTTGGGGATCGCCGTAAGGCCATGCTGGAAGACATCGCCATCCTCACTGGCGGTGAGGTCATCAGCGAAGAGCGCGGCCTGAAGCTGGAGAACGCCCGTCTCGACTCCTTCGGCTCGGCCCGTCGCGTCACGGTAACCAAAGACCACACCACCATCGTGGCGGAAGGCAACGAAGCGGCTGTCAAAGCCCGCTGTGAGCAAATCCGTCGCCAAATTGAAGAAACCGACTCCACCTACGACAAAGAAAAACTGCAAGAGCGCCTGGCCAAGCTCTCCGGCGGTGTGGCGGTGATCAAAGTGGGCGCGGCCACCGAAACTGAGATGAAGGATCGCAAGCTGCGCCTGGAGGACGCCATCAACGCCACCAAGGCGGCGGTGGAAGAGGGGATCGTCCCCGGCGGCGGCACTACCCTGGCGCACCTGATGCCGGCGGTAACGGAGTGGGCGCAGGCCAACTTGTCCGGCGATGAGCTGGTAGGGGCCATGCTGGTGGCCCGCGCGCTGGGCGCTCCGCTGCGCCGCATTGCCGAGAATGCCGGCCAGAACGGCTCGATCGTGCTGGAGCGGGTGAAAGAGAAACCCTTCACGGTGGGTTACGACGCCCAGAACGACGCCTATGTGGATATGTTTGAGGCGGGCATCGTTGACCCGGCCAAAGTCACTCGCTCTGCCCTGCAAAACGCCGCCTCGATTGCCAGCATGGTGCTCACCACCGAGGCCATCGTGGTGGACAAGCCGGAGCCCAAGAGCAACAAGCCCGCTGGCGGTGGCGGCGGCGTGGATGACTACGACTACTAATCTTCGGGCAGGAAGAGGCAGAGGCTTCGCCAGCTAGCGGAAAGTCTGCTGCCTTGTCAGAGCAACCATCTTCCGGGATCCCGGCTGGGATCCCTTTATTCTTGGGCATTTCCCTCTCCCAGGCGTCCGGGGGGTGAGGGCGAGCCATCCTACTAACGGAAGGAGAAGGCGGCGTGGCACGGTTAATCTGCATTGGCCTAGACCTGGCCTGGTCGGCCCGCAACCCCTCTGGCGTGGCAACGCTGGAGGTTGAGAGCGGGGATCCCCAAGCCCCGAACCTGACGGGCCACCTGCGGGACAACCGCCTCTTGCAAACCGACCAGGAGATTGTGGACTACATCCAAGCCCAAGCGGGAGGGGATCCCTGCCTGGTGGCGGTGGATGCCCCCCTGCGCGTCCCCAACCCCAGCGGCCAGCGGCGGGCGGAAGCCGAGCTGAACCGGGTGTTTCGCGCCTATGCCGCTGGCGCCCACCCGGCCAACCGCCGCCTCTTGGCCAAAAACGGCCAGGTGCGAGGGGAGGCCCTGGTGCAAGCTCTCTCCCGTTATGGCTTTCGCGAGCAGGCCAGCATCGAGCAGGGATCCCTGGCCCGGCAGATCACCGAAGTCTTCCCCCACAGCGCCATGGTGAGCCTGTTTGGCCTCAGCCGCAGCCTCCCCTACAAAGCGCGTCCCCGCCGCACCTGGCTGCAACGAGAACAGGCGTGGCGGCTGTACCAGCAACATCTGCGCGCCTTGGCCAGCGCCGATCCGTCTCTGCAAGGCCACGAGCCCCTGCTCCAAGTGGAGGTGGGATCCCTTAGGGGCCGCCAACTCAAAAACTACGAAGACCAAGTCGATGCCTTAATGTGCGCCTACATCGCCCTCTACGGCTTCCGCTGGGGATCCGAGCGCTGCCACAGCTTCGGCAACCTGCAAGAAGGCCACATTTTCACTCCCCTGCCCCCCTCATTGCAAGGGAAGAGCCCTGTTTCCTCGCCGGAAACTCCACAAGGGCTTTAACTCGGGCGAGGGTATGGCTTCTGCCAGACCGGCCAGACTTCCGTTGAGGCAGAGACAAGCGAAGCTAAACCGGAGGGAAAACCCGGCTCTTGCTAGTCTCAAATCACACGTTGGCGGCATGATAGGAAGAAGGGATCCTGTCAGAGGGGAGGGAAATGAACGCACAACTGGGGCGCAATCGGCAGGCAAGACGCGCTTACGGGCTGGATGAGATTGCGCTGGTGCCGGGCAGGCGAACCCTGGATCCCAGCTTGGTGGACACCCACTTCACCCTGGGAGGGATCCAAAGGCCAATCCCCATCATCGCCAGCGCCATGGACGGCGTGGTGGATGTGCGAGTGGCCATTTTGCTCTCGGAGCTGGGGGCCTTCGGGGTGCTGAACCTGGATGGGATCCAAACCCGCTATGCTGATCCCGATGAGGTTTTGGCTCAGATCGCGTCGGTGGGCAAAGACGAGTTTGTGCCTCTGATGCAGCGCCTCTACAGCGAGCCGGTCAAGCCGGAGCTAATCCAAGAGCGCATCCGCCAGATTAAAGCCTCCGGCGCCATCGCGGCCGCTAGCTGTGTGCCCGCCCACGCAGCTGAATATGGCCCCCTGGTGGCTGAAGCCGGGGGGGATCTGTTTTTCGTTCAGGCCACGGTGGTTTCCGTTCACCACAAGGTTCCCGAAGGCATGGAACTGCTGGATCTGGCCCAATTTTGCCGGTCGATGCCCATTCCTGTTGTGGTGGGCAACTGCGTTACCTACGATGTCGCTCTGGAGCTGATGCAGGCCGGAGCTGCCGGTGTCTTGGTGGGGATCGGCCCTGGCGCTGCCTGTACTTCCCGCGGCGTGTTGGGGGTGGGGGTACCACAGGCTACAGCGATTGCCGACTGTGCCGCTGCACGGGAGCAGTTTTTGGCGGAAACCGGCACCTATGTCCCTGTGATTGCCGATGGGGGATTGGTGACCGGTGGCGACATTTGCAAGGCCATCGCTTGTGGAGCCGATGCAGTGATGATCGGATCCCCCTTGGCCCGCGCCTATGAGGCCCCCGGTCGCGGCTTTCATTGGGGCATGGCTACCCCCAGCCCCATCTTGCCCCGCGGCACCCGCATCCGCGTGGGATCCACCGGCACCCTGGAAGAGATCTTGTGCGGCCCCGCCCGCCTCGATGACGGCACCCACAACCTCTGGGGTGCTCTGCGCACTAGCATGGCCACCCTGGGGGCTGCCAATCTCCGAGAAATGCAGCAGGTGGAGATCTGCATCGCCCCCTCCCTCCTGACCGAGGGGAAGGTGTACCAGAAGGCGCAAAGCCTGGGCATGGGGAAATAGTTCTTTGGGAATGCTAAACTCGGTGGACTGGGATCCCCCAGGGCGGTTAGCTCAGCGGTAGAGCGCCTGCCTTACAAGCAGGATGTCACTGGTTCGAGTCCGGTACCGCCCATCCCCGCTTCAGCCCGCGACTTAGGAGCTCTGTCTCGGCTTTGGCGTGCACCCGCTAGTCAGGGTCGGATCCCTGAGGTAAAGTAATGGGTATGGGGCCTGGAGCGTCTGCCGCCGTTGAGCCTCACGTTGAGTCTCATTCAAAAAGTGTGTAAAGTGGTAGACGATGTGAAACAGGGCTGTACCATGTTCTTCGAGGGTCCGCGGTTGTCAGACTCGTGCTTGAGTTAGACAGTTGACTACCTCTAGAAGACATCGCCACAGCCGAGACAGGTGTGAGGACACAGAACAAGGAGAGAAACATGCCCGCGAAACACGCGAACTACTGGAAAACGCTGCTGGCTGGCACCCTGGGCGCAGCGGCAGTCTTGACCCCTGGAGTGGCTTATGCCCAAGCTACCGGGCCGGTCACCTCCATCTCTGAACTTTCGGATGTGCAGCCTACTGACTGGGCTTTCCAGGCGCTGCAATCTCTGGTCGAGCGTTACGGCTGTATTGCCGGCTACCCCGACCGCACCTTCCGCGGCAACCGGGCCATGACCCGCTATGAGTTTGCCGCTGGGATGAACGCCTGCTTGGATCGCATCAATGAGTTGATTGCAGCCGGTTTGGCCGACAAAGTCTCCAAGGAAGACTTGGCCACTCTGCAGCGCTTGCAAGAGGAATTTGCTGCTGAGCTGGCAGCCCTGCGCGGGCGGGTGGATGCGGCAGAGGCTGATATTAACGATCTGAAAGGGAAGATCTTCAACCCAGTTACCAAGCTTAACGCTCAGGTCATTACCGCAATTCTTGGTAGCGCTCTTACAGAAGACCGGGTCGTACAAGGAAGAGTGGTAGCCGAGCAAAATCAGGCAAACATGACTCTTCCCTATCGGGTACGCTTGAACTTCGATGCTTCTTTTGTGGGTCGCGATCGCCTGCGCATTCGTCTCCAAGCTCGCGATGCGGTAACCACCTTCTTTGAGGGTGACCCAGGCGTTGGCTTCCAAGGAGGTGCGGGCGGTACCTTTACTCTTGCCCAGCTGGTTTATCAATTTCCTGCTTTCGACCGCGCTGCTACCATCTACACAGGTATTACAGGTACAGGGGTGTCTAGCGTTCTGCAGTACAGCACGCCCTTTGATGCTCTGTCGGACTTTGCCGATGCTCCCAACTCTACGGCAGATGTGCCCAGCGGAACCTTATTTGGTTTTCGCTACCGTTTGAGCGACCAGTTTCGTTTAGCCTACGCCTACAGCACCAGAAGAGGTCAAGCTCTGGGGAGAGGCTTTGGCGACAGTGGCTTGACAGGTGATGATAGCGCTCACACCGTCGAGCTGGGCTTCTTGCCAACCAAGGGCTTGGAGTTTTACCTTCAGTTTGCTTCCACCTACCTGCAGCAAGCAAATGACGGTCCTACCTTCCTGGCCACGGGTAAAAGTCTCTTCCGCGGGCCGGTAAGAAGAACGCAGGTCAATGTCTCTGCACGGGTGAATGCTTTTACGTTCGCAGCCAACTGGGAGATCAGCCCTCGCATTACCTTGTCTGGCTGGTTTACGGCTGGCAATGTGGATTACAACCTGCCCAATGTGGTACCGGCTGGTACTGTGGATCCGGGAGAGGAAGACTTTAACGGTTTCCTCCTTGGCTTTGTTTTCCCCGACCTCTTCGTGGAGGGTGCCAAAGGCGGGATTGTATTTGGGCAGCCAATCGTGACCACAGACAACGACGGAGTGTGGGATACTCGCCCCTTCGTTGTGGACGTCTACTACAGCTTCCCGGTCAATGAGTACATTACCTTGACACCTGCTGCCTATTTTGTAAGCAACCCCAACGGAGGCAGGCCAGGAGACAACGACCCAACCATTGGTGTGGGGGCTTTGCGAGCTGTGTTTACTTTCTAGTTCCTAGCTCCTCACGCTTACAGCCAAATTGCCAGGCAGAGATCCACTACGGTGGATCTCTTCATTGAATAAGAATAATCAACTCCTCTGTGGGGATAAGGATGCTGACATTGAAGAGCTTGAGGTTGAGCTTAAGACGAGGCCATGGGCTACAAAAAGCGCACTGCGTGAGATCTGCCCAGGTCTTTGCCACAGGCTCGGTGTAGGTGTGAGAATGGCGGGAACAGATACCCATGTCTTGGCCACAGATGTGGGGACACCGCATTAACTGTAGGGCAGGCCGGACAGCAAGAGGATGTGGACTTCGGCTGTATCATAATCTCCACATCATGTCTTCACCGAAGTCCGCAGTTGCCAGACTTGTTCTTGAGTTAGGCAATTGGTTACCTCTAGAAGACATCCCTACAGCCAAAAAGGTGTGAGGAAAAGAACAAGGAGAGAAACATGCCCGTGAAACACGCGAACTACTGGAAAACGCTGCTGGCCGGCACTCTGGGTGCAGCAGCGATCCTGACCCCTGGAGTGGCTTATGCCCAAGCTACCGGGCCGGTCACCTCCATCTCTGAGCTTTCGGATGTGCAGCCCACCGACTGGGCCTTCCAAGCCCTGCAATCCTTGGTGGAGCGCTACGGTTGTATTGCCGGCTACCCTGACCGCACCTTCCGCGGCAACCGGGCCATGACTCGCTTTGAGTTTGCCGCCGGTATGAACGCCTGCTTGGATCGCATCAATGAGTTGATTGCAGCCGGTTTGGCCGACAAAGTCTCCAAGGAAGACTTGGCCACTCTGCAGCGCTTGCAAGAGGAATTTGCTGCTGAGCTGGCAGCCCTACGCGGGCGGGTGGATGCCCTGGAGGCCGATGTTACTGATTTGAAAGGGAAGGTCTTCAACCCGGTTACCAAGTTGAATGCCCAAGTCATCGCCGCTGTTGTAGGCAGCGCTCTCACGGAAGACAGAGTTGTTGATGGGAAGGTAGTGGCAGAGCAAAACCAAGCCAACATGACTCTTCCCTATCGGGTACGCTTGAACTTCGATGCTTCTTTTGTGGGTCGCGATCGCCTGCGCATTCGTCTCCAAGCTCGCGATGCTGTGACTGAGTTCTTTGATGGGGATCCCGGCCTTGAGTTTGGCGGCCGTGGCGGCGGCACTTTCACCCTGGCCAAGCTGATCTACCAATTCCCAGCTTTCAACCGAGCAGCCACCATCTACACGGGTATCGTTGGCTCAGGTGTGTTCGATGTATTCAACTACAGCACACCCTTCGAAGCTCTCTCCGACTTTGCTGATGCTCCCAACTCCACGGCGGACGTGCCAGGTGGAGCTCTGTTTGGCTTCCGCTACCGACTCTCGGATCAACTACGCTTGGCCTACAGCTACAGCACCACGAACGCTCAAGCCTTGGGCAAGGGCTTCGGCGACAGCGGTATAACCGGTAGCGACAGTGCCCACGCGGTGGAGCTGGGCTTCCTGCCGAATGAAAATCTAGAGATTTACCTGCAGTTTGCCAGTACCTATCTGCAGACGGCAAACGATGGCCCTGAGTTCTTGGCCAACGGTACAGCTCTTTTCCGTGGCCCTCTGAGAGTAACCAATGTGTCCACCTCTGCACGGGTGAACGCCTTTTCTGTGGCTGCCAACTGGGAGATTACCCCCCGCGTCATCGTATCTGGCTGGTTTACTGCTGGCAATGTGGATTACAACTTGCCCAATGTGGTACCGGCTGGCACCATCGATCCGGGTGATGAAGATTTTAACGGATTCCTGTTTGGCTTCGCCTTCCCAGATCTGTTCATTGAGGGTGCTCAAGGGGGTGTGGTTTTTGGCCAGCCAATTGTGACCACCAAAAATGAAGGAGTTTGGGATACCCGCCCGTTCATTGTGGATGTTTACTACAGCTTCCCGGTGAACGAGTACCTCACCCTTACCCCGGCGGCCTACTTTGTGAGCAACCCCAATGGTGGCAAGCCGGGAGACAACGACCCAACCATTGGTGTAGGTGCTCTGCGGGCTGTGTTCAACTTCTGATGAGTTGACCTCTTTTGCAGGTTCATAGCTGGTTAGGGGATCCACTGCAGTGGATCCCTTTTTTGGTTCAAACCTTCCTTTATGGTCATTTCGATTCAGACTAGGACACTGCACCCACGTCTGAAACGTTGAGTGCATACAGCGAAGGGCTTTTTCTCTATAGCCCAGGTGTCTCACCCTAACCTGAAACGACTACAACTCCTCTGCGGGGATGACAATGCCGGCTCTGGAGAGCCTGAGGTCGGGCTCAAGACAAGGCTAGGGATTACAGAAAGCACACTGAGCGGGATCCGCCCAAGGCTCTGCCACAGGCTCGGTGTGGGTGTGAGAACAGCGGGAACAGCCATATACCCAAGCCTTGGCCACGGGGGTGGGGGCGCCACATTGGCCGCAGGGCAGTCCAGAGACCGAGCGGATCTGCCAGTAGCCGGGAGTGCCGCAGGCCGGGCACAGGCTTTGGGCTTTGGCGATTAGGTTTTGGGTGGCGGCTGCGATGACTTGGAGCCGGGTTGGGTTGTGCAGGGCCCGCATGTCGGTTTCCAGATGCAGGCCACCCTGCCGAGCCAGCAGCTCCCCCACCACCTGCTTCAGGGTTGCTTCGTCTTGGATTCCTTTGTGGATAACCTGGGGCTTTTCTGGCTGGTCGAGGGCGATCAGGGCGTGCTGGGGAAAACCCGCCCTTTGGGCAAAGTCCAGCGCTTCTGCCCAGCTCTGCACCCAGCGATGGCTGAAATTGGTTTGGGTGCTCTCTGCATAGCCGACCAGCTCCAAGGGCTCCGCGCCGGGTTCAAAAACCCTGAGCATGACCCACTCCTGATTCGAAGGGATCCAAGGGATCTGGGGGTGGGGGCCAAAGGATCCCTCGCTGGCCAAAACCAAGGAGACGGGATGAGCTTGGCGGGCTCTCTCAATTTTCAGGCGTAGGGTGTGGATGGGATCCCCCGGTCGGGGCCGCTCCCGCGAGAAGGTGCCCAGTTGGTCGGTGTCCAGAGGTATCACTTGCACCTGGATCCCCAGGTGGTGGGCCAAGAGAGGGCCGATCACCTGCTCTTTGCGATGCAGGGTTGCCAAGTAGGCAACCCGACCTTTCCAGTGCATAGATCCAGAACTGACCCCGATCCGGCAAACGAAGTCTGCAGCTTTCTTGTTGGGCTCATCGGAGGGCTCAAACCAGGGGGCTGGGTTCTAGCGGCAAGCCCAACTGGGCGACGGCCTCGGCCAAAGCGGCCTCCCGGCTCTCCACAAATCGCTCTGCCGGCAAGGGCAGATGCAGGCTTTCCAAGCGCTGCCGGATCCGACCCTTGGCCCCGACGATCCACACCTGTTTGCGTTGATCTAGAGCTTCGCGGATGGCATTTTCCAAGGACAGCGTCGCCGAAACGCCTAGCATCGGCACATCGGACAAATCCAAGACCAAAGCCTGGCAGGAGGCCACCGCCTGGTGTTGGCGGGAAATGGCCTGGGAAACCCCGAAGATCATGGGCCCGCTCAGGTAAAATAGCAACACCTGACCGCGGCCCTGGCGCAGCAATTCCTTTTCCCGCGGGGTGAGATCTACGGCATCGTCCGCATCGGTAATGGCTTTCACCTCTTCCGCTTGCAGCTCGCTCAGACGCTGAATGGTGAGCAAATTGGCCACAAATACCCCTACCCCCACGGCGGCGATGAGATCCACGAACACCGTCATGAACATCACCCCGTACATAATGGCTGCCCCTTTGAGGGAGAGGCGGTGGGCCCGCTTCAGGAAGCTCCAGTCGAGGATATCCACCCCCACCTTAAAGGCGATCCCCGCCAGCACCGCCATTGGGATCCCTTGCGTGAGGGGAGCGGCAAACAGCACCACCATCAAGAGGATGAGGGCGCGGGTGATGCCCGCCAAGGGCGTACGTCCCCCTGACTGGATATTCACCACCGTGCCCATGGTCGCCCCCGCCCCCGGCAAGCCCCCCAGGAAGCCGGAGACCAGGTTGGCGATCCCCTGCCCGATCAGCTCTTGGTCGGAGTCGTGGCGGGTGCGGGTGAGGTTATCAGCAATGACTGCCGTTAAGAGGGTGTCGATGCAGCCCAGCATGCCCAGCACCACCCCGTCCAACACCAAGCTGGCCAGGGAAGCAAAGGGCAACTGCGGCCATTGCACCTGGGGCAAGCCGGTGGGGATGGGCCCGATGCGCCGCAAATCCCAGTCAGCCATGAACAAGTTGGCCACCAGCGTTCCCAGCACCAGGGCCACCAACTGGGGCGGCACCACTCTTCGCCAAGGCTTGGGATAGCCAAAGAGGATCGCAAGGGTCAGCAGCCCCAACCCCAGTTCCGGGAACTTGAGATTGAGCAGGTAGGTCGGCAGGTTCTGCACCGCCCCGATCACTCCCCCCTGGCTGGCGTGGCCCAAAAGGGGCGGGATCTGCAGCAAAATCATGATCCAGCCGATCCCCGACATAAAGCCGGAGATGACGCTGTAGGGCATAAGGGTGATGTATTTGCCCAGCTTCAGGGATCCAAACAGCACCTGAAACAGGCCCCCCACCATCACCACCGTGAAGGCCGGCCCCAGTCCCTGGTTCGGATAGCTGGCGGTAACCTTGGCAATGACTGCCGTCATCATCACCGTCATCGGCCCGGTGGGCTCGGAGATGAGGGTGGGAGTGCCGCCGAACAGGGCAGCAAAAAAGCCCACACACACCGCCCCATACAAGCCCGCCACCGGCCCGGCACCAGAAGCCACCCCAAAGGCCAGGGCCATCGGCAGCGAGACAATAGCCGTCGTCAGGCCACCGAAGAGATCCCCACGCCAGTTTTCTAGGCTCAGACGCCGACGCCAAGCCAGCACTCCCCCACCTTGCCCCGTCACTTGGCCCAACATGCCCCACTGCCCTCAATGCTATAGGCAGCCTATCATTGAGCGTTACCATAACGCCCCGATTAGAGGATAGATTTTTATCTATAAATGTCTTCAGGGATCCCCTTGGGACAGGGGGCGGCTCCGGGCAACTCCCTCTGCCCCGGCAAAAGGCAATGGTAGACTAGACGCAGGCGCACTTTATTTTAGTTTCCTGGGTTGCCGACCGTTGGCCGGCAATGGCGATTGCTGCTGCGACAGCTTTGTAACCTCGAACCGTGCCCGCGCCCAAGCCGACCGGGATCCCTCACCTCTACCCCCACCCATGAGCGACAACGAATTGACCGCGCGCATCATCTCCACCGACCTGCAGCGGGAGATGGCGCAGTCCTACCTGGAATACGCCATGAGCGTGATTGTCGGGAGGGCTCTGCCGGATGCCCGCGACGGCCTCAAGCCGGTGCATCGCCGCATCCTCTACGCCATGCACGAGCTGGGCCTGACGGCGGATCGCCCTTTTCGCAAGTGCGCCCGCGTCGTGGGGGATGTGATCGGGAAATACCATCCCCACGGGGATCAGGCGGTTTACGAAGCCCTGGTGCGCATGGCCCAGGACTTCTCCATGCGGGAGCGCCTGGTGGACGGGCACGGCAACTTCGGCTCCATCGACAACGACCCGCCGGCGGCCATGCGCTACACCGAGTGCCGCCTCACCGCTTTTGCCCAGGAAGCCCTGCTGCAGGATATCGACGCCAACACCGTCGACTTCATCGACAACTACGACGGATCCCAGCAGGAGCCGCTGGTGCTGCCGGCGCGGATCCCGCAGTTGCTGTTGAACGGTTCTTCTGGCATTGCCGTGGGCATGGCCACCAACATCCCGCCCCACAACCTGGGAGAGCTGGTGGACGGCCTGATCGCCCTCATCCACAACCCCAACCTGACCAGCCTGGAGCTGATGCAGTGGATCCCGGCCCCCGATTTCCCCACCGGCGGGCTGATCATGGGCCAGGAAGGCATCCGCGAAGCCTATACTACCGGGCGCGGCTCCATCACCTTGCGGGGGGTGGCCACGGTGGAGACCATCGAGCAGCGGGGCCGACCGACGCGGGAGGCCATCATCATCACCGAGCTGCCCTACCAAACCAACAAGGCAGCCATGATTGAAAAAATTGCCGAGCTGGTCAACGAGAAAAAACTGGAGGGCATTGCCGACATCCGCGACGAAAGCGACCGCGAGGGCATGCGGGTGGTGATCGAGCTGAAGCGGGATGCTCAGCCTCAGGTGGTGCTCAACAACCTCTACAAGCAAACCCCTCTGCAGAGCAACTTCGGGGTCAACATGCTGGCCATCCTCAACGGCGAGCCGCGCACCCTGACGCTGCGGGACGCACTGCAGGCTTTCTTGGATTTTCGGGCAGAGGTGATCGAGCGGCGCACCCGCTACGAGCTGCAGAAAGCCGAAGAGCGGGATCACCTGTTGCAGGGCTACCTTTTGGCTTTGGGGCAGTTGGATCGGGTGATCGCCCTCATCCGCGGAGCCGCCGATGCCGCCACAGCCCGAGCTGAGTTGCAGGCAACGTTGGGCCTGAGCGAAGCGCAAGCCGATGGCATTTTACAGATGCAACTGCGCCGCCTCACCGCCCTAGAAGCGGAGAAAATCCAGGCCGAACACGAAGACTTGGTGAGGCAAATTGCCGATTTGCGGGATATTTTGGCCCGCCGGGAGCGGGTGATGCAGATCATCAGCGAAGAGCTGCAGCAGCTCAAGAGCCGCTTTGCCAGCCCGCGCCGCTCCCGCCTCTGCCTGGAAGACTGTGAGCTCAAGGTTGCCGATCTGATCGAGAACCGCGAGACGGTCATCTTCCTCACCGAGCAGGGCTACATCAAGCGCATGGACCTTGAAGAGTTCCAGGTGCAGGGGCGGGCCACCCGCGGCAAGGCCGGCGCCCGCATCAAAGACGACGATGCCATCGAGCAGTTTTTTGCCTGTCGCAGCCACGACACTATCCTCTTTTTCACGGATCGGGGGATGGTCTATACCCTGCCCGCCTACGAGATCCCGCAGGGGAGCCGCACCGCCCGCGGCAGCGCCATCGTCCAGTTGCTGCCCATCACTCGGGAAGAGCGGGTTACCTCGATGGTGCCCGTGAGCGAGTTCAGCGACGACGAATACTTGGTGATGCTCACCCGAGCGGGCTACATCAAAAAAACGGCCCTCAGCGCCTTTGCCAATGTGCGTTCCAACGGCCTGATTGCCATCTCTCTGGAAGAAAACGACGAACTGCGCTGGGTGCGCCGCGCCCGCTCCAGCGATGATGTGGTCATGGCGACCCGCCAAGGCATGTCCATTCGCTTCCCGGCGGATGACGAGCAACTGCGCCCTCTGGGACGGGCCACCCGGGGCGTGCGGGCCATTACCCTCAACGCCGGCGATGACATCGTCAGCATGGATATTATCTCTGCCGAATCGGTGATGGCTGCCGAGCGAGAGGGGGAGAAGCTGGCTAACCCTTGGGTGCTGGTGATCACCAAAGAAGGGCGGGGCAAGCGCTCGGCCATCGACAATTTCCGCCAGCAAAACCGCGGCGGCAAGGGGGTGATCGCCACCAAGTTCCGCCAGGCGTCGGACGAGCTGGCGGCCCTGCGCATCGTCAATGCCGAAGACGAGATCCTGTTGGTAACCGCCAGGGGCATTGTCATGCGCCAGTTGGCCAAGGCTATTCCCACCCAGTCCCGCGAGGCGACAGGGGTGCTGGTGCAGCGCTTGGATCCGGAGGACAGCATTGTAGGAGTGACGGTGGTGCCCGCTTCGTTTATCAGGGATCCGGCGGAAGCTGAAGAGGAGCCGGCAGAGGGGATCCCCGAGGCCGACGGTTGATCTCCGAGGCGGCGCCTCCCGAGGTACGGCATTTGCCGCCTCAAAGGGGTGGGATCCCGTACCGAAGGCGGGGAGGCTCGGGTGTTAGGTTTGACATAGCCCAATTGGCGGAGCTGCGAAGGCCTAAGGAATGGGGCCAACAGCTCCGAGTTGGGCTAGATTTGCTGTGTTTGGGGAGCTTGGTGACTCCATGTCGAGCCCGATCAATTTCATTCCTGGTTTTGAGGCCGCGCAAACGCCCAGCCCCAACAACCGGCTCTGGCAATATCTGCAGTCTCAGGATCCCAGCGTTTTTCAAGACATCGCCCGCAACTCGTCGCCGGAGGTGCTGGAGATCTTGGGCCACAACATTCGCAGCTTGGTGGGCAGTTTGCCGCCAGACCAATTTGGCGTTCAAATCATCACCAACCGCGAGAGCTTGGCAAAAATGCTCTCCGGGGCGATGATGGGTGGCTACTTTCTGCGGGTGATGGAGCAGCGTCTGGCCCTGGAGCAGTCTTTGGGCAACTCATCCGCCGCCGTCCCCTCTCCCCAACCTTCAACACCGGATCAACCTCCAACAGCGGAGGGGGGCAGTGCCCAATAGCTCCGGGCTCAGCCTTGCGGGCCCGCAGCCAAGTTCAATCCATCCTCTCTGTTGCCGCCGAGGACGTTTTAGGGCTGATGCTGGGTATGGGTTCACCAGACCAGGGATCTGAGTTCAGCCGCCCACCTCGGCGGGTTTTGATCTGCCCGGATAGCTTCAAAGGATCCCTGACAGCCAAGGCAGCAGCGGAGAGCATCTCCCGGGGCATCCGCCAGGTCTTGCCGAAGGCCAAGGTGGAGCTACTCCCCCTGGCCGATGGGGGCGAGGGCACGCTGGAGACCTTGTTGCCGGCGCTGGGGGGAGAGAAACGAGGGCTGTGGGTCACTGGCCCGCTGGGGGATCCCGTCTGGGCCGAGTACGGGGTGGCAGGCGAGCGGGCGCTGCTGGAAGTAGCCCAGGTGGCCGGCCTGACCTTGGTGCCCCCTGAGCAGCGGGATCCCACCCGCACCACCACCTATGGCCTGGGGGAGCTGTTGCGGGCCGTCTGCCGGGATCCCATCGCCGAGATTTGGATAGCGCTGGGCGGATCCGCCACCGTCGATGCGGGTGCGGGGATGGCGCAGGCCTTGGGCTATCGCCTCTTGGATGGGGCCGGGGATCCCATCGGCTGGGGGGGAGGGGAGCTGGCCCGCCTGGCGCGCATCGAGCCACCTAAACAGCGCATTTGGCAAGGCAAGCGCATCCGCGGCCTCTGCGATGTGCAAAATCCCCTCACCGGCCCGTTGGGGGCGGCTGCCGTCTTTGCCCCCCAGAAGGGCGCCACTCCCCAGCAAGTGCGGCAATTGGAGCAGGCACTGCAGCAGTGGGCCAGGGTGGTGGAGCGGGATCTGGGCCGGGCCGTGGAGGGGATCCCAGGGGCCGGCGCCGCCGGCGGGCTGGGGGCAGGATTGGTGGCTTTTTTGGGCGCCACCCTGGAGTCCGGGATCCAGCTCTTGGCCCAGCACTTGGCCCTGCCGGAGCGTCTCCGCCGCTGCGATCTGGTGGTAACTGGCGAGGGCCGCCTTGACGAACAGAGCAGCATGGGCAAGGTAGTGGGGGCGGTGCTGGAGCAGGCCATGGTGGCCCAGAAGCCCCTGCTGATTCTCTGTGGCCAGGCCACCCCGGCAGCCCGGGCCGACTTGGCCGCCCGACCCCTTCCCATTAGAGTTGCTGCCCTCTGTGACCGGATCCCGGATGTGGCCGAGGCGCAGCGCCAGGCCGGTTACCACCTGGAGCAGATGGCCGCTTGGGAGTTGAAAAAGTTTCTGGCCGGGGATCCGATCCCCACCTAGCAAATGGCTGGGAAACAGCTTATCCATCGATCTCCAGCTCCCCTCTCCCCTTGGGAGAGGGGCTGGGGGTGAGGGCCGCTAGGGGCGGGGATCGCTTGGGTCAGCGACAAAGTGTCTTAATCATCGTGTTTGGAACAACTATAATGACTTGAATGAGTTTTTTTAAAAATTATGGCCACTATTGAGTTTTCTCCCGGTATTCCAGAAGTGCCAACGCAGGTGCGGTTGCTGAAATCCAAAACCGGCAAGCGGGGATCCGCCATTTTTCGCTTTGAGGAGCTGAAGTCCGACACGCAAAGCATCCTTGGCATGCGGATGATCGACGAGGAAGGGGAGCTGACCACCCGCAACATCAAAGCCAAGTTCTTGAACGGGGAATTCAAGGCCTTGGAAGTGATCTACGACATGGAAACAGAAGCAGAATGGGAGCGCTTCCTGCGCTTCATGGAGCGCTTCTCGGCAGCCAACCAGATGGGCATGGCCTAGTGGGCTCAGCTTTTGGATTTTTTGCTCCCCTTGGTGGACTTGCTCTTGGCTTTGGGCTGTTGAGCGGTTCCCTGGGCCTGCTCAAGGGGGGGCTGTCCCAGGGGAGGTCGCCGCTTGTGCCAGTCGGTGCTCTGCTCATAGGCATAGGCCACCCGCAGCACCTTGCTCTCCTGCAAGACGTTGCCTATGATCTGCAGGCCAATGGGCAGACCGTTGGCAAAGCCACAGGGCAGGCTCAGCCCCGGCAGGCCCGCCAAATTGACCGGGATCGTCATCAGGTCGCACAGGTACATACTCAAGGGATCCTCCCGCTCCCCCGCTTTGAAGGCTGGCGTGGGGGTGGTGGGGCTGACCAGCACATCCACCTTCTCGAAGGCCCTGAGGAAATCCTGCTTGATCAGGGTGCGCACCTTCTGGGCTTTGAGGTAGTAGGCGTCGTAGTAGCCGGCAGAGAGGGCATAGGTGCCGATCATGATGCGCCGCTTCACCTCCGGCCCAAAGCCGCGGGCGCGCGTTTTGCCGTACATAGCCAAGAGGGAGTCGGCGGGTTCCCGCAGGCCGTACTTGACGCCGTCGTAGCGGGCCAGATTGGAAGAAGCTTCCGAAGGGGCAATGATGTAATAGGTGGCCAGGCCATAGCGAAAGCTAGGACAGTCGATCTCCAGGATCTCTGCCCCCAGCTCCTCTAGGTGTTGGATGGCCGCTTGCACGGCAGCGCGGGTCTCTTCCCCACACCCTTCTCCCAGCAGGTCGCGGATGACTCCAATCTTGAAGCCTTTGATCTCGGGGATCAAAGCCTGGCTGTAGTCCGGGATCTCCACCTTGAGGCTGGTGGAATCCAGGGGGTCATGGCCGGCAATCCCCTGCAGCAGCAGGGCCACGTCCTCCACCGTGCGCCCAAAGGGCCCCACTTGATCCAAAGAGGAGGCAAAAGCCACCAGCCCATAGCGGGAGACCAGCCCATAGGTGGGCTTGAGGCCGACCACGCCACAGAAGGCCGCCGGCTGGCGGATCGATCCCCCCGTATCCGATCCCAGGGCCACCACCGCCTGGTCTGCCGCCACCGCCGCCGCCGACCCGCCTGAGGATCCCCCCGGCACCCGCGTCAGGTCCCAGGGGTTGGCGGTGCGCTGAAAGGCCGAGTTTTCCGTAGAACTGCCCATGGCAAACTCGTCCAGGTTGGTTTTGCCCACCGTCACCATGCCGGCAGCCGCCAGCCGCGCCGTCACCGTCGACTCGTAGGGCGGGATGAACCCCTCCAGCATCCGGGAAGCGCAGGTGGTGCGGATCCCTTGGGTGCAAAGGTTATCTTTCACCGCCAACGGGATCCCGGCCAAAGGGCCAATCTCTTCCCCGGCCCGAATGCGGGCGTCCACCGCCTTGGCCTGTTGCAGAGCCAGTTCTTCGGTTACAGTAATAAAGCTTTTAAGCTGCGGCTCCAGTTGGGTGAGACGCTCCAGGTATTCGCGGGCGATCTCCTCCGCCGAGCGCTCTTTGGTTACCAACTGGCTGTGGAGGGCGCGAATCACAGACATAGGCAAACTCGCAGGGAATGGCAAACGCCGATGAGGCCAGACCAAGTTCCCTCTAGACTAATCCAGGTGGGATCCCTTCCTACCCAAAATCCCGCCAATTTCCCCTCTCCCTGAGAGAGAGGGGCTGGGGGTGAGGGCGTCGGCAATGCAGAGCGCTTGGGCCCAAGTTACCGCCGTTCCAAAAAGTCGCGGCGCAGATCCCGAATCTCCTGCCGCATCTCCCGCATCTCTTGGGCCATCTCGTCAGTGCGCCGTTCCAAAGCCTCGGTGCGCCGTTCCAAAGCCTCGGTGCGCCGTTCAATGGCTCGGGTGCGCTCGTCAAAGCGATCCAGCGCCTCGCGGAAAAACTGCGCCAGCATCGCCTGCCCTTCCCGCAGCTCTTGGATCAAAACCTGCTGGTTTTGCTGGGCAGCTTGCAACTCCTGGACGGCCCGAATCAGCCACTGCTCTTGCTCAGGTGTCATGGTTACCAAGGCGCTACAGAACAAGGAAATCCTACCACCCTAAATCTCCTCCTGGGAGAAGGATCCGGGGATGGTTACACTAGCAACGCAGAGCGCTTGGGCCCAAGCTACCGCCGTTCCAAAAAGTCGCGGCGCAGATCCCGAATCTCTTGCCGCATCTCCCGCATCTCTCGGGCCATCTCGTCAGTGCGCCGTTCCAGTGCTTCTGTGCGGCGTTCGATGGCCCGAGTACGCTCGTCAAACCGATCCATTGACTCGCGAAAGAACTGCGCCAGCATCGCCTGTCCCTCCCGCAGCTCTTGAATCAAAACCTGCTGGTTTTGCTGGACAAGACGCAGCTCCTGCTGGGCAGCTTGCAATTCTTTTTGGGAGGCTTGCAGCTCTCTTTGGGAGGCTTGCAACTCTTGGATGGCTTGAATCAGCCACTGTTCTTGCTCGGGCGTCATGGTTACTGAAGCACTACGGAATAAGGAAATCCTACCACCCCTCTCCTCCTGGGAGAGGGGCCAGGGGTGAGGGCGATGGAGAGTAGGGAACTCGAATCCCTGACCTCTGCGGTGCGATCGCAGCGCTCTACCAACTGAGCTAACTCCCCGTAGCTCTACCAGGATAACCTGAATCGGCAGCCAAGATCTCCCCCACCTGCAACTCTAGCCCCACAAAAACCTGCGAAGGTACCCCCTCGGATCCCTTCAGCTCCAGCAGGTCGTACCAGCCCTCGTGCAACAGCAGCAGGCTCACCTTCTCTTCCAAAGGATCCACAACCCAATACTCGCCGATCCCCAAAACGCAATACTCTGCTTGCTTGGCCCGGTAGTCCGCCGCCCGGCTGGATTCGCTCACCACCTCCACCACCAATAGCGGCGGCGGATCCTCCAAGCGAATCAAAGCCTCTCGGGATCCCATCTCCTGCCACTGCTCCAAAGGCAGCACCACCACATCCGGGATCCGCACCGTTTCCCAGCGGTTGCCCCGCGGCGACTGGATCCCCAGGCCGCCCTGGATTGTTGTCCAAGGCAACTGCCGTCTGGCGATCTCCGCCTCAAAAACCTGGCTGAGAAACTTTTGGATCTGGACATGCCGTCCGGTTGGAAGGGCCATGGGCACCAACTCCCCCGCCACCAACTCATAGCGGGTATCGCCGCCATCGGAATACTTGAGGTACTCTGCCAAACTCAGGCGAGCCGTTGTCGATCCAGAAGCAGAAACGGATCCGATCGTCAAAGCCACAGCCACCTCCAAAGGCTGCTCTGCTGCCATCCTAACCCCCCTCTCCCTCAGGGAGAGGGGCTGGGGGTGAGGGCCGGCGCGGAGCACTTGAGGCTGCTACCGCCGTTCCAAAAAATCGCGGCGCAGATCCCTCATCTCCGCTGCCATCTCATCAGTGCGGCGCTCTAGGGCTTCCGTGCGCCGTTCCAAGGCTTCTGTGCGCCGTTCCAGGGCTTCGGTGCGGCGTTCAATAGCGCGGGTGCGCTCGTCAAAGCGATCTAGCGCCTCGCGGAAAAACTGCGCCAGCATCGCCTGCCCCTCGCGCACTTCCTGAATCAGAACCTGTTGATTTTGCTGGCCCGCTTGCAGCTCTCGAATCAAAACCTCCTGGTTTTGCTGGACAAGGCGCAGCTCCTGCTGGGCAGCTTGCAGCTCTTTTTGGGCAGCCTGCAGCTCCTGGACAGCTCGGATTAACCACTCTTCTTGTTCTGGGGTCATCGTCAAAAAGTTCTACAGAGGATAAAAAAATCCTACTCCCCTCTCCCTCAGGGAGAGGGGCTGGGGGTGGTCGCGTTAGCGGCGCGGAGCGCTTGGGCTGGGAGAGGGGCTGGGGGTGAGGGCCGCCGGCGGCGCACAGCGCTTGAGGCTGCCGGAAAGAACCACCCAAAACAAAAACCCCTCTCCCTATGGGAGAGGGGCCAGGGGTGAGGGATCGGAGGTGAGGGCTCAGTACAGCGCTTCTTCTTGGTGGGTGATGATGGTGCAGTCGGAGGTGGGGTAGGCCACGCAAGTCAGCACATAGCCCTGCTCGATCTGATCGTCATCCAGGAAGGATTGATCGCTTTGATCCACCGTGCCGCTCACCAGCTTGCCAGCACAGGTCGAGCAGGCTCCGGCGCGGCAGGAGTAGGGCAGGTCGATCCCTTGCTCTTCCGCCACGTCCAGAATGTACTCGTCGTCCGGCACATCGATGGTGACGTCCAGGCCCCGCTCTTCGTTGATCAACCGAACTTTGTAGACAGCCATCCTGCTTGGGTCTCCAGAAAAAACGTCCACTCCTCATCCTGCCACCCTTCTGCCCCGGATCAAGCATCCTTTTGTGAGGAAATAGGCAAATCTTCCGGTTTTTTGCAGGTGGATCCGCAAAAGCCGTGCCGGGCAAGGATTGTAAACTACCCGGCTCCGACCGCTAAGCGGTACGGAGCGGGCTTTCAGTAGCCCTGAGCCTGCTCTGCTCTACCAGAGAACAAAACAAGCCCGAACCTCTAGGCTGGTTTACGACAGCCCCCAAGAGCGCAATTACGTTTGCACCATTCAAATCCGCATCCCCTTCCCATCCACAGTGCCCACACTTGAACGACTTGCCACTGCGGTAGGATTGCGCAGGATCGGGATGGATGTGTAAACACTTGTGACAGGTCTGCGACGTGTAGGCAGGCGGCACAAGAATCAGAGAAACCCCTGCAACCCTCGCCTTGTATTCCAGAAACTGGCGTAGTTGGTAGAACGCCCAACTGTTGGTCCTGCGCCGCTCGGCTTTGCTGCGCGGCTGTTGATTGACCCTTTCCCGGATCCCTGTCAGGTCTTCCAGAGCAATAGCGCTGTTGGTAGCTTTTGCCCTAGAGACAATAGCTTTAGAGATGCGATGATTGACCCACACTTGAAAGCGTCTCTCCTTGCCAGACAGCCGTTGCAACAGTTGACGGCATCTGCGCCGCGAACTGCGTGTGCCCTTACTGGCTTTACGTTGAAGTGCCGCCCTCAACCGGGAGTAGCGCTCTCGGACTCTGCTCAACTGCTGTCCATTCCAGTTGTCCCCCTCTGACGTATGGGCAATATCTGTCCTTCCAAAGTCCACCCCGATCACCCTGTCGGTATCTTGTTGCTTGGGTGGTTTTTTCTCTACGCAAATCTGGATGTAGTAGGAGCCGTCCTTCCGCTGGACTAGGGTGGCCGATTTGGGGTTAGAGCCAGCCAGCATCCCACGCTGGTAGTTGCCAATGGCTAGCTCAAAGCGTTCTCTCCCTTCAACCGTGGTCAGCGACACCGTCCAGTCTTTCTCGCGAAATGAGAAGATACGTGCATCGTAGGTAACGAACCTACGCTTGAACTCTTTAACCGGACGGTTGCGCTGTCTCGCCACTTTGCGAGCGCCCGCCACCCGTCTGCACACCTGTTGAGCCAAGTTACTGGACAAGCCGAACCGAGCTCGAATCTCGTAGTAGCAAAGGGATTGCAACTTGACCGCGTTGACGATCTTCTCCGGCGTGTTCTGGTTGACCCAGTTCAATGCCTGCACAAAGACATCCATCGTCGCGTCCAATTTGGCGGCTTGCGACTGGGACACCTTGAGCTTGCAGGAGACGGTCAGGACTTGGATCATGGTTCTATCATAACTTCCGCATTCCTCCCGGCACTGACCCTACGGGTGCAGTGCGGGGCTCCTGCGATTTCTAGCTGACTGCTCTTCCGGTGGCTCCACCTGCTTTGCTCCCAGAAGCCGCCACCCGACTCCTTCCCGGGACCCTGCCCAGTGTCTGTGACCCACGTCACCTTTGATCTTGTCCAGAAAAAATCGGCAGTACTTGCCAAAGCGGGCTAATGGGCTTGTATGATAAGCAGAGTAAACAGACGAGCCGCTTATCCAAGCGCGTGTGCGTCTTTCCTCGATTGGCTCTTTCCTACGGCCTGGCTTGCCCTGGGCGAGTTGATCGGGTAGGTTAAGGAAAGTGTTCAGCCGAGCCCCACTTTTTTGGTTAAGAGGAGAACAATGAACGGAACAATGCACAAGTGGCTCCTGAAGTCACTCGGGTCTCTGTCTCTGGCTTCCACAGTGGTGCTGCTGCCCCTGCTGCTCACCGGTTGCGGCGAAGAAAGCAGCACCAGCACCGTCACACCCGTGCCGCCCCCACCACCCCCACCGGCTCCCCCGGCTCCGCCGCCACCACCTCCAACCCCTGTTCCTGCTCCCACTCCCACCACTGCTGGCCCCATCAGCGCTCTGCCCACCCAACTGGCCGCTCTCACTCCGGGGGGACAAGTCTTCTCCAACCCCATTGTCATTCCCGTTGGCTTTGGCATCCGCCGCTCCGGCACAGCCGAGAACCTGCCGCTGGCCACCTACTCTGACTACCGAGCGGTGCTTTCCTTCCCCATTCCCGACGCCATTCCCCGCAACGCGATTGTGCAGGGGGCGCAGTTGACGCTGGTGCAGTTGCCCTCCAACGACTCGACCACCATTCCTGGTATTACTGGCGAGAAGGGGCGGGGCTTCTTCTTCCTGGATGTCACTCCCCACAACCTAGCGGCCAACAGTGTGGTGTTCCAAGAGGTGCAGCTGGGCGCGGTTGACAACGTGGTGTCCAGTGACTTCTTTGCGCCGGCGACTTCTGGCTTTGTGGCTTTGAGCTTCACCGGCAACGTGCTGGGGGGCGATGTGTCGGCGGGGCCGCGGCTGGCGGATGTGGGGCCTGGGGTGCAGCGGGCGGTATCGGCGCCAGGCCCGCGCTTCTACCAGGTGCGGCTGCAGTGCGCCAAGGAGGTGTGGAACAACCAGGCTACCTCTGTGTTCGCGTCGGTTTCCACCTCTGTCTCCAGCTCGGACAGTGGCACGGCCAGTGGCGCTCCTCAGTTTAACGCAGTGGCTCCCATTGCGGTTGTGGTTACAGGAACCGCAGCAGCCCCCAACGAAACTACCTACTCAGCTCCCGCTACCAACCCAGCCACTGCTACGATTACGCTGCTGGCCACCGGCCCCATCACGGTGAGCTTCAGTGCGGCGGGCAGCACCTTCTCGGCCTTCTTGCCCACCAGTAGCACGACGATCAGCCAAAGCTTTTTCCAGCTGTCTAACCTGGGTATCACCGCAAACTTTACATTCACAGGCCCACCAGCTGCTGGTCCCAACGCCACTGCCTCCAACACTTTCCTAGTAGGCCCTGTCAACCTGACCCTGGTTATCCCCAACCAGACCTTCTCCTACACGGCCAGCTTCTCGACCAGCTTCAGCACCAGCACCAGCACGGCGGGGACGCCAGCTAATGCGGCTGGTTTCGAGATTAGCCAGGGGGCTACGGGCACCTGCCGCGCCGAGTTCGACAAAGAGCCGGCCACGGGTACGGGTGCTGGCCCTATCACCACCGCTCGCGGGCCACGGCTGGACATCACCTTCACTGTCCCGCGCTAGTCGGCAGGCTGTTTAACCCCTCGGCGGGCCTGAAAGTTCAGGCCCGTTTTTTTCTCGCGGAACTCAGATGGTGTAGGATTAGAGGTTATGAAATCTAGGGATCCAGGCCAAGTGACACCCGATGCGCTGATAGCTACTTTGGAAGTGGCCATCCGCCACCACCAGGCAGGGGATCTGCAGCAGGCGGAGGCGGCCTACCGCCAGGTGCTGGCTCTCCAGCCCGACCAACCGGAGGCTCTGCATTTTCTGGGCATCCTCTGCTACCAGACGGGCCGCCTTGAGGAAGCCGCGGCCCACATGGCCAAAGCCACTCAGCTGCGGCCAGAGCAGGCAGCTTTTCACAGCAACTTGGGCGCTGTATATCAAGCGCTGGGCAAGCGGGAAGCAGCCATCGGATGCTACAGCCAAGCGGTGGCTCTGCAGCCGGATCACCTGCAGGCCCTCTTCAACCTGGGCCTCTGCCACTTTCAACTGGGCCAGTATGACCAAGCCGAGGAGTATTACCGGCGGGCCCTGGCCCTGCAGCCCCAAGATCCTCAGATTTTGACAGATTTGGCCCACATTGAGCGGCAAAAAGGGCGGCTGACGACGGCTATTGACTATTTAGAAGAGACTCTGAAAGCGGAGTTCACCCCCGAACGGGCACAGCAGTTGGCAGAGCTCTGCCGCGAGGCGGGGCAGTTGGAGCGCTCCGCTGAGCTCTATCGGCAGCTCCTGGAGCAGGATCCGCAGCGGCCAGAGCTACACAACGGCCTGGGCCTGACTCTAGCAGAGCAGGGGAAGTGGGAGGAAGCGATTGCCGCCTTCCGGCGGGCGCTGGAGCTGGATGGGCACTTGGTGGAAGCGCACATCAACCTGGGCACTGCTCTATTGGAGCAGGATCAGCCGGAGGCGGCCATCGAGGCCTATCGGGCAGCCCTGGCCCTGCAGCCGGATCGCCCGCGGGTTTACTTCAACCTGGCCACGGCTTTTCGCAAGCTACAGCAGCCGGAACGCGCTTTGGACTACTACCACGTGGCCCTTGGCCTGCAGCCAGACTACGCCGAGGCCCATCGCGGCTTGGCCAACCTTCTGTCAGATCGCAAGCTGCGCAAGGTGTTCTCCAATGGACTGCTAGACAGCATGGCCCACCTCAGCCGCGCTCTGGGTGTGCGGCCCAACCTGGCCGAGGCCTACTTCGAGGCCGGGTGTCTGCTGCTGGATCAGCTGCGATTCAAGGAAGCCATCCCCCTACTGGAGGCGGCCCTGGAGCACAAGCCCGATTTTGCCCTGGCCTACAACAACCTGGGCCTAGCCTATCGGCATTTGAACGAGCCGGAAAAAGAAGAGATTCAATACCGGCAGGCGCTGGTGCACGACCCAGAACTGGGAGAAGCCTACTGCAACTTGGGGCTGTTGTTGCAAAGCCAGCACCGCAACGAAGAGGCCCTGCCGGTTTTGCAGGAAGCCGCCCGCCTCAAGCCGGACTTCCTGGATGTTCACCGGGCGCTGGGATCCGTTTACAAAGAGCTGAACCGCCTAACCGAGGCACTGGAATCTTTCCAGCGCGCCCTGGAGATCAACCCCGAGGATCCTTCCACCTATGCAGGGTTGGCAGGCACCTTCCTCCAGCAATGCCGCCACGAGGAGGCCATCAAAGCCTACCGCAAGTCGGCCAAGCTGGCTCCGGGGGTGATCGCCTTCCACGGCAACATCCTCATGGGTCTGCACTACGCGCCCGATTTCGACCCCGAAGAGACCCTGCGGGAGCACAAGAAGTGGGGGGATGCCACCCAAGCCTCGGTGGCCCATCTGCGGCGGCCCTACCACCGGGATCGGGATCTGAAGCGGCCTCTGCGCATCGGCTACATCTCCGGAGACTTTAAGCTGCACTCCGTGAGCATGTTCTTTGAGCATGTCTATAACCACCACGACCACGAGCGCTTCCAGATTTATTGCTATTCCAACGGGCCGTATTCGGACATCGTGACCGAGCGGATGAAGGAAAAGGCTGACGGCTGGCGAGACATCCACAAGATCCGCTCCGATGTGGAGGTGGCCGACCTCATCCACGAGGACAAGATCGACATTTTGGTGGATCTGGCCGGCCATACGGCCTACAACCGCTTGGGCGTGCTGGCCCTCAAACCTGCCCCCATCCAGGCCACCTATCTGGGCTACCCCAACACCACCGGCCTGACCTTGGTGGACTACCGCATCACCGATGCCTATGCCGACCCGCCGGGCATGACGGAAAGGTACCACACAGAAAAGTTGATGCGCCTGCCCAAAAGCTTTCTCTGCTACAACCCTGTGGATATCTTTCCGCCGGTTTCCGAGCTGCCGGCCCTGGCTGCCGGCTACATTACCTTTGGCTGCTGCAACAACCCCACCAAAATTACCCCTAACGTGGTGGCCGTGTGGGCAGAGATCCTCAAGCGGCTCCCTAACGCCCGCATCCTGCTCAAAAACATGCGCTACACCGACCGCAGCGTCTGCGAGATCTTCTGGGGGCACTTTGAGGAGCACGGGGTGGAGCGGCAGCGGGTGCACTTGGTGGGAGATCGCCGCAGCATTCCAGAGCACCTCCAGATCTACAGCGAGATTGACATTGGCCTAGATCCTTTCCCCTACAACGGCACCACCACCACCTGTGAAACCCTCTGGGGCGGTGCGCCAGTGGTGGTCTTGGCGGGCAATGCCCATGTCTGCCGGGTGGGGGTCTCCATCCTCACCAACGTGGGGCTGCCGGAGCTGGTGGCCCAAACCCCGGAAGAATACGTGGAAATTGCCGTGAACTTGGCCAGTGATCTGGAGCGGCTGCGCCATTTGCGCCACACCCTCCGGGACAGGATGGAGCAATCGCCCCTGAGGGATCCGCAAAGCCATGCTCGCGCTTTGGAGCGGGCCTATTGGCAGATGTGGAAAAACCTGGTGGTCAGCGGCCAGTAAGTTTGCCGCCAGCGGCTGATCCTGGTGATTCCTGGGATTCGCGGGAAGTCTCACCAGGGGGGGCAACCCGGTCAAAGATCTCCCACAGCTTGGCGGCCACTGTTGACCAGCTCAGCTCCTTGGCCCGTTCCAGCCCCTTGGCAATCAGAGGAGAGCGCACCGGGTAGCTTTGAATGCGCTGCAAGGCGTCAACCAGCTCTT
>NZ_JBSSEF010000010.1:0-71239 GCF_054061455.1 Thermostichus sp. OS-CIW-20 | reverse complement strand
GTGAGACTCAGGGGCATTGAACCCCTTCGTCTCACCGCCTATCCCCCATCCCGCCAAGCTGCGCTGTGGCGGGAGTACCCCGGAGGTTCTGATGGCTGGTGGATGTGGGCTATGGAGATGCCTTTCGGGAGCCGTTGCGGCTGGGGGATCCCGGCATCCAAGCCCAGGCGGAAGGGCGCTACCGCCTCATCCCCTGGCCCGCAGCTCCCGCACGCTACTGGCGGGTTCAACAGGAACGACCGGATCGCACCTGGAAAACCCTCCTCCTGCTGGATCGGATCCCGCGTCAACTGCAGGAGTTCGAGCCCATGTGCCGCTTCCACCAAACGTCGCCGGCATCCAGGTTGACCCGCCTGCGCCTGTGCAGCCTGGCCACCCCCAGCGGACGGATCACCCTCACCGCCTCCGCCAATGGCTCCGTTTTTAAATGGATCGAAACTACCCCAGAAGGCCGCCGGGAACGCCTGCTCAAGGACGAGAAAGAATACGAACACCTGCTCGCTTGCGCCTTCGGGATCCGCCTTCCCACAACCTCTTCTGCCCCTGAGAGAAAGATGGCAAGACCTACAGCCGCTCCGACAGAAGCCCGCCAGCTCTCTTCCAAACCCGATCCAAAACCCTATCCAGCAGTGCCAGAATAAGATGTCAAAATAAAGAACACTGTCTCGTTGTCCGACAAAGATTATGGATGCTGCGGCGGTTTCCACATTTGATGGCCAAGCCCTGGATCACGTGCTCATTTTCGACACCACCCTGCGCGACGGGGAGCAGTGCCCCGGCGCCACCCTCAACACCGAAGAAAAGCTGGCCATCGCCCGGCAACTGGCCCGGCTGGGGGTCGATATCATTGAAGCTGGGTTTGCCTATGCCAGCCCCGGGGACTTCGAGGCGGTGCAGAAGGTGGCCGAACAGGTGGGCACCCCCGATGGCCCTGTGATTTGCAGCCTGGCCCGCGCCCTCAAGGCCGACATCGAAGCGGCAGCCGAAGCCCTCAAGCCCGCCGCCAAGCCCCGCATCCACACCTTTATCTCCACCTCCGACATTCACCTCAAGTACCAGTTGCGCAAGACCCGCGCCGAAGTGCTGCAAATTGCCGAGGAGATGGTGGCCTACGCCAAGTCCTTCGTGGACGATGTGGAGTTCTCCATGATGGACGCCACCCGTTCCGATCCGGAGTTTCTCTACCAGGTGATCGAGGCAGCCATTCGGGCGGGAGCCAAAACCATCAACATCCCCGACACCGTCGGCTACAGCATGCCGGAAGAATTCGGCCAACTGATCAAGGGCATCCGCGAGAATGTGCCCAACATCAAGCAGGCCATCATCTCCGTCCACGGCCACGACGACCTGGGGGTCTCGGTGGCCAACTTTCTGGAGGCCATCAAGCAGGGGGCGCGGCAAGTGGAAGTGACCATCAACGGCATCGGCGAGCGGGCCGGCAACGCGGCGCTGGAAGAGTTGGTGATGGCCCTGCATGTGCGCCGCAGCTACTTCAACCCCTACTTTGGCCTGCCGGTCGACTCGGAAAAACCCCTCACCCACATCAAAACCCAGGAGATCTACCGCACCTCCCGCCTAGTCTCCAACCTCACCGGCATGTTGGTTCAGCCCAACAAGGCCATTGTTGGTGCCAACGCCTTTGCCCACGAATCGGGCATCCACCAGGACGGCATGCTCAAGAACCGCCAGACCTACGAGATTATGGACGCTCAGACCATCGGCCTGCAATCGAGCACGCTGGTGCTGGGCAAACACTCGGGCCGCAACGCCTTCCGTACCCGCCTCCGGGAGTTGGGCTTCGAGCTCTCAGAGCAGGATCTGAACAAAGCCTTCCTGCGCTTCAAAGAGCTGGCAGACAAGAAGAAGGAGATCACCGACCTGGATCTGGAGGCAATCGTCAACGATGAGACCCGCCCCGTGCCCGATCTCTACCGTCTGGAGCACGTGCAAGTGGTGTGCGGCAACCACGAGACCCCCACGGCCACGGTGCGCCTGATCACCCCTGAGGGCGAAGAGCGGGTGGACGCCGCCGTGGGCACAGGCCCGGTGGACGCGGTGTACAAAGCCATCAACCGCATCGTCAACATCCCCAACAAGTTGATCGAGTTTTCCGTCCAGTCGGTTACCGCCGGCATCGACGCCATGGGGGAAGTCACCATCCGCCTGCGCCACGAGGATCGCGTCTTCTCTGGCCACGCCGCGAATACGGACATCATCGTCGCCTCGGCCCAAGCCTACATGAACGCCCTCAATAAGCTTTACGCCGCTCTGCACGCAGCCCGCTCGACGGCTGAGCAACGGCAGGCCGCCACCCAGAAGATCTGATGGGCTACCGACAGGAGCGCCCCTCTAGGACCCGGCCGCAGGGATCCCTTCCGCAAACACCCGCCTGATTACTTCCTCAATCGGCGGGTCTGTTACCGTCAAGTCCAGCACCTCCAGATCTGCCAGGAGCTGGGCAACCGTTTGGGTGAGGTGTTCCCGCCGCACCCACAGCCGCACCTCACAGCCGCTGCCGGGATCCCCCTCGCTGCGCAGCTCTCCATAGACTTGCAATTGGGCGAGGGGGCAGGGGCGGGCCAATTCCAGCTTCACCTCGCGATAGGGGGCAAAGCGCTGCCGCAGCTCCTCGAGGCCGCCATCGTAAATGAGTTGCCCGGCGCTGATCACCAGCACCCGTTCACAGAGCGCCGTAATGTCGGCCATGTAGTGGCTGGTCAACAAGACTGTCGCCCCGTAGCGGCGGTTGTAATCCCGCAGAAATTGCCGCACGGCGGCCTGAGCGTTGACATCCAACCCCAAGGTCGGCTCATCCAAGAACAAGATCTGCGGCCGGTGGATCAGGGCCGCCAGCAGTTCCGCCTTCATCCGCTCCCCCAGAGAAAGCTTGCGCACCGGCTGCTTCAGCTTGCCCTGCAGGTCGAGGAGCTCCGCCAACTCCCCCACCCGCTCCCGAAACTCCTTTTCCGGGATCTCATAAACGGCGGCGTTAATCCGCAGGGAGTCCATTGCTGGCAGATCCCAGATAAGCTGTTGCTTCTGCCCCATCACCAGGGTAATCTGCTGCAGAAAAGCCCGCTCCCGCCGGTAGGGCACATGGCCGACCACCTGCAGCGTGCCCCCGGAAGGATAGATGAGACCCGCCAGCATTTTGAGGGTAGTGGTCTTGCCTGCCCCGTTCGGCCCCAAAAAACCCACCACCTCCCCCGGCTGAATCTGGAAGCTCATCGATTGCACCGCTGGGATGTAGTGATAGGTACGGCGAAAAAAGTGGCGCAATGTACCGATCACTCCCGCTTCCTTAATGGCTACCGGGTAAACCTTGCTCAGGTCGCGGGCAACGATGATCGGCTCAGGTCGGATTGGCACGTCAGACAACATAGCTCCTCACCCCCCCTAAAAAATCAGATCCGCTAGCCCAACTTCAAGGGCAAGCCTCCTGAGGCTGGGCATGTCGGATCTGGCTGGGGGTATTCTCAGGATCGGAGGAGAAACAGCGAACAGGCAGGGGAACTACAGCAGTCCTACGTCTATCCCAGGCTTGCCGGCGACCAGCTCCACCTTCAGGATGCGGCCACCCGACTTTTGGATACGCTGCTGCTCCCGAAACCAGTTGTCGTAGGGCACCAGCTTCGTGAAGTAGGTATTTTGCAGCTCCCGCTGGGTGCGAATGCGGGTTTGGCTGGGCACACAGGCCGTGATCTTAAACATGCGCATGATAAAGGATCCCTGCTGACAGCAAAATGAACTGGCTTGACCAACAAAACAGGCGACTCACCTCAGAAAGCTCGCGTACCCCAGTTAGCACACCAGATCCCTGCGGCAAATCGCCTGTCATGCTCGCTAGACAATGAACCTTAGCTCAGGCCGGAGCAGATGTAGTCGAAGTACACACCCATTTCCTTGCCAGCTTCAGGCCCCACCAGGGCGGCGGTCACTTCTTTCATGGCTTGGATGGCCTGAATGGTGGCTCCAATCGGCACCCCCAGCGAATTGTAGGTCTCCTTGAGCCCGTTCAACACCCGCTCGTCGAGGATGGAGGGATCCCCGGCCAGCATGGCGTAGGTGGCGTAGCGCAGGTAGTAGTCCATGTCGCGGATGCAAGCAGCATAGCGACGGGTGGTGTACATGTTGCCACCGGGACGGGTGAGATCGGAGTAGAGCAACGCCTTGGCCGCCGCATCTTTGACAATGGTGGAGGCGTTGGCCGCGATGGTAGCAGCTGCCCGCACCCGCAGCTCGCCCGTGGCGAAGAAAGCCTTTAACTTCTCCATGGCCGAGCTGTCGAGATACTTGCCCTGGACGTCGTAGCTATTGATCACAGCGGTAATTGCGTCTTGCATGATGAGCTTCCTAAATCTCTAATGAACGTTAAACAGTTGCGCGGTCAGAACAATGAGGGATTAACTCATTGCCCCCACCACAAAGTCAAAGTAGTAGCCGGCCTCAGCCGCGTCCTCAGGAGACAACAGACCCATGGCCACCTGCTTCATTTGGCGGATGCTCTCGGCCACCGCCGGAATAGGCGTGCCCAAAGAGTTGTACATCTCCCGCACCCCCACCAAGCCGATCTCCTCGATCGGGGTGACATCGCCAGCAACGATCCCATAGGTGATGAGGCGCAGGTAGTAGTCCATATCCCGCAGGCAAGTTGCCGTCATCTCCTCTCCGTAAGCATTGCCACCTGGGGAGACGATGTCAGGACGCTTCTGGAAGAGTTGATCGGCAGCTTGCTTGACGATGCGCTCACGAGACTCGGTCAAGACTTGAGCGATGCGCAGCCGCTTCTCGCCGGAGGTAACAAAGGACTTGATCCGATCCAGCTCCCCCGGGCTGAGGTAGCGGGCCTCTGCATCCGCATTCACAATCGATTTCGTGACAACACTCATGGACATCCATCCTCAAGTCAATTTTTTAAAGAGTATGGCGAGCATACCCGCAAGCTATTTTCCGACATGCTTGCCGTCTGCCATCTCAGATCTTCACACTTCTTAAAATGTCTCCCAGGAAAGGAGCACTCCCTTCCCGCCAAGGGGGAGGTTGGTTAAGCGTAAAACAGCCCCCGATGGTCTGGCCGGAGTAGCCCCAGGCAGCCGCAGATTGACCAACCCCTGCTCAGCTTTTCGGAGTGGTCAACAGCTTGAGGATGGGCAGTGTGGCAAGGGATGGCGGTCGGCGCTGGGGAGTTAAGTTTTGCTTTTCAGGTGTCGCTAGGGCAGATAGGGCTGAAAGTCCTGAGTGACCGTCAGGGTCAAGTTGGCGTTGGGATCGATCACCGCCACCTCTGGCGCCGTCACATTGCCGATTACAGCCCCCGCTGCCGCTCCGCCCAGCACCTTCTCCGTCGAGATCACCCGGTCGCCAAACAGGCCGCCCAAGATCGCCCCTGCCGCCGCCCCGATCAGGGCATCCTGCACAACTGCCTCTGCAGAAGTGTGGCGGGGATCCTTGCGCAGCGGGATCACCTGGCTTTGGGCGTAGAGAGGATAGGATTGGCCGTTGAAAATCAAAGCTCGCGAGACAAACTGGGTGCCGCCGCTTACCGGTTGGAATTGGCCTTCTAGGATGGCTCCCGCCGGGACGACCATGTTGCCGTAGATGTCCCGCAGAGGGGTATCCAGGCTGAGGCTGACGGCGCGGGTTTCCCCAGGGGCAATCAAGAGGGTTTCTGGGGAGCGATGAACTGCCTGGATCAGATCCCCAGAGCGCAATAGCAACGTGGTTTGCAGTTGAAAGGGCTGGCCAGGTTGCAGGGGTTGAGGGCCAGGGGGAAGGGGGCGAGGATTCACAGGACGCCATCCCTCACCGGCAGGCGGTGGTGGCAAGGGCCCCATTTGGGCCAAAACTGGGGCGGCCATCTGCGCTGAGAGCAATCCGCCAAGCAGAGGAGCCAACAGGCGGCTGGCTGGGTTGGTCATGGTCTTACCCCCATTCATCATTCCTACGCTAGCTGCAAACCGGACAAAACCGGGAGCCTTTCGGGCCTTACCTATCTTTTACCTATCTTGATCAAAGCCAACTGAATGGAAATGGGCTACCTCAGGTGAGCAGATTCCGCTGCTCTTCGCTCCAGACAGAAGTACGGAAAAACGCTAGGGTTGCCCACTCTGGGATCCCTGCTGTCCATGTTAGATTAGGCTCTAGGTTTCTTCCCCTGCGTGGGGCCGAAGTCTTTCACCAATCCCAACCCTCTTCTTGTAGCCATGAAGCGCAGCACATCCATGCCGGGCCAGCCCTCTCCCGGGTCAGAAGCTTCCGCCCAACCTGCTCAATCCTCTTTCCAGCCTTTTGCCATCTCCACTTGGAAGTCTCTTCTCTCGTCAGTGCTGCTGGTGCTCTTGGGCATTGGGCTGGGAGCGGCTCTGGTGGGAGGCAAGGGGGTATCTGCCCAAACGACGGCAACCCCGCCCCAACTGAACCTGAATTTTATTGCCGAGGTGGCGCAAAGGGTGGGGCCGGCGGTGGTGCGCATCGATTCCGAGCGGACGGTGAGCGTCCCGGGCGCCTTCCCAGAGGAGTTTTTCAGCGATCCCTTTTTCCGGGACTTCTTTGGCCAGGTGATCCCCCCCATTCCGCGGCAGCGACGACAGCAGGGCACCGGCTCCGGCTTCATCATCAGCCCGGATGGCCAGATCATCACCAATGCCCACGTGGTCGAGGGATCCGACAAGGTGACGGTGACGCTCAAGGATACCCGCAGCTTTGACGGCAAGGTAATCGGCACCGATCCGGTGACGGATATCGCCGTGGTGAAGATCGAGGCCCAGAACCTGCCGACGGTGAAGCTGGGTCGCTCCGAGCTCCTCGAGCCGGGCCAGTGGGCCATCGCCATCGGCAACCCGCTGGGGCTGGACAACACCGTAACCGCCGGGATCATCAGCGCTTTGGGCCGCTCCAGCGGCGAGATCCGCGTGCCCGACAAGCGGGTGTCCTTTATCCAGACGGATGCGGCCATCAACCCCGGCAACTCCGGCGGCCCCCTGCTCAACGCCCAAGGGGAGGTGATCGGGGTCAACACGGCCATCATCCAAGGGGCGCAGGGGCTGGGCTTTGCCATTCCCATCGAGACGGCCCAGCGGGTGGCCAACCAGTTGATCGCCCGCGGCAAGGTGGATCACCCCTACCTGGGCATTCGTATGCTCACCCTCACCCCCGACCTGAAGGAGCGCCTCAACCAGGATCCCAACAGCCGCATCTTCGTGACGGTGGATCAGGGGGTGCTCATCGGCGAGGTGATCCAGGGATCCCCGGCAGAGCGGGCGGGCCTGCGCGCCGGAGACATCATTCTCGCCATCAATGGTCGCGCCGTCACCACCGCCGACCAAGTACAACAAGAGGTAGAGCGCACCGAGGTGGGCAGCACCCTGGAGCTGGAGATCGAGCGAGCTGGGCGGCGGCAGAAGATCCGGGCCGTTACCGGCTCCTTCCCGGCCTCCGGCAGAAGCTAAGGGGATATTGCTGGGGGTGAGGGTTGGCAGTTCCAGCTCAGGGAAATTAATGGTTTAATGGTGGCCTAACAGTCGAAACTTCCTGGCCCAGGCCGGAACGCTCTCGGCGGGGCCGCTTGTCTTGAGTTGGGGATCCCTTCTCACCTTGCCTATGCTGAAAACCACCCGTCGCCTGGCTCTGCTGGCCCTGTCGGGGCTGGCAGCCCTTGTTCTCGCCCCTCAAGCGGGCTTTGGCAAGCCGATTGTCGTTGGCTCTAAGGACTTCACCGAGCAGTTTATCTTGGGGGAAATGTACGCCTTGGCCCTGGAGGCGGCGGGGTTGGCGGTGGAGCGCAAGCTCAACTTGGGGGGAACGCCGGTGGCCCATGCCGGCCTGTTGAGCGGCGAGATCGATCTCTACCCGGAGTACACCGGCACCGGTCTGCTGACGGTGCTCAAGCTGCCCACCAGCAGCGACCCGGCCCAGGTATACGCGACGGTGGCCCGCGAGTACGAGCGTCAGTTCCAACTGATTTGGCTGGATCCGGCCCCCATGAACAACACCCAGGCCCTGGCCATGACCCGCGCCAGAGCGGCAGAGTTGGGCATCGCTACCATCTCAGACATGGTGGCCAGAGCGAGCGAGCTGGTGATGATCGGGCCGCCGGAGTTCCAGGCCCGCGAAGATGGCCTGCCGGGGCTGCAAGCAGTCTACGGCAACTTTCGCCTCAAGGCCTACAAGGCGGTGGATCCCGGCCTGCGCTACCAGGGCTTGGTCAATGGGGAGGCGGATGTGGCGGTGGCCTTTGGCACCGATGGGGAAATTGCCGCCTTTGACCTGGTGGTGCTCAAGGACGACAAGCAGCTTTTCCCCCCTTACCAGGTGGCGCCGGTAGTGCGCAAAGATACCCTGGAAGCCAACCCCGGCATCGCCACCGCTTTGAACGCCCTTTCCCCCCTGTTGACGGACGAGGTGATGCAGCGGCTGAACTACGAGGTAAGCGGCAAGCGCAGGGAGCCGGCAGAGGTGGCGAGAGCCTTCTTGGTGGAGGCCGGCATCTTGAAAGAGTAGCCCGTTGCACGAGGCCCTGGCGTGAGCACTCTTGAGTTCGAGCGGGTATCGCTGCGCTTTCCCCACAATTCCCGTCCGGCCGTGGAGGAGTGCAGTTTTTCCGTGGCCTCGGGCCAGTTGGTGGTCATCCTCGGCCCTTCCGGCTGCGGCAAAACCACCCTTCTAAAAATGGTGAACCGGCTGCTGGAGCCCACCCAAGGACAGATTCGCCTGGATGGGCAGGATATCCGCCGCTTTCCGGTGACGGCGCTGCGCCAGCGCATCGGGTATGTCATCCAGCAGGTGGGGCTGTTTCCCCACATGACGGTGGCCCAGAATGTGGCGGTGGTGCCGCGACTTTTGGGCTGGCCAAGGGAGCGCATCCGCGAGCGGGTGGACGAGCTGCTCAGCTTGGTCAACCTGCCCCCCCAAGAATACCGACGTCGCTACCCGGCTCAACTCTCGGGCGGCCAACAGCAGCGGGTGGGGCTGGCGCGGGCGCTGGCCGGGGATCCGGATCTGCTGCTGATGGACGAGCCCTTTGGTGCCCTCGACGCCATCACTCGTGGCAAGCTGCAAGACGAGATCCTACACCTGCAACGGCAACTAAAAAAGACTATCCTCTTCGTCTCCCACGACGTGGAAGAGGCGCTGCGCCTGGCAGATCGCATCCTGGTGATGCAGCAGGGGCGGGTGGTACAGTTCGACACTCCCTTGCGGCTGCTCACCCAGCCGGCCACCCCCTTTGTCCGAGAGCTGCTGGGGGCAGACGACATGGTGCGTCAGTTGAGCGTGCTGCGGGTGGAAACGGCGATGGAGCGGATCCCGCACAACCACCAGATCCAGGAGGGGGCGGTGGTGAAACCCCAGGAAACCCTGCGGCGGGCCTTGTCGCTGCTGTTGCGCACGGGGGCAGCAGCTCTCACAGTGTGGGAAGACGGGCGGGCCATTGGCATCGTTACCCTGGATCACATCCGCCATCTGGCCATGCTGGAGGGGGGATCCGCATGAGCTATCTTCTCAGCAACCCCGGCCTGGTGTGGCAGCTTACCCAAGAGCACCTGGCGATGGTGGCAACAGCCTTGGGGATTGCCCTGGTGCTGGCGCTGCCGTTGGCTTTGCTGGTGCACCAGGTGCGCTGGCTGGCCCTGCCGGTGATGGGGATCCTCAGCATCCTGTACACAGTGCCCAGCCTGGCCCTAATCATCTTGTTGGTTCCCTACTTTGGCCTCAATGCCCGCTCGGTGGTGGTGGCGATGGTGCTCTACACGCAGGTGATCTTGGTGCGCCATTTTTACGTGGGCCTGCGCTCGGTGGAGCCTGCCATTCTGGAGGCGGCCAAGGGCTTGGGGATGAACTTCTGGCAGCGGTGGTGGCAGGTGCAGGTGCCCCTCATGCTGCCGGTTGCCCTGGCCGGCTTGCGGCTGGCGGCAATTGTGGCCATTGCCATCGCCACGGTGGGGGCTAAGTTTGGGGCGGGAGGGCTGGGCACCCTGCTTTTTGAGGGCATTGCCCAGGCCGGTCGCTACGACAAGATCTGGGCCGGATCTTTGGCCGTGGGATCCTTGGCCTTGCTGGTGAACACGGCCCTGTGGGGGCTGGAGTGGGCGGCCCGCCGCAGCTAAAGAGAGCCAGAGCCTTTTTCAAGTCACTGGAGACAGCCCCCCTCGCAAGACGGAACAACGGTCTGCCCCTGCCATTTTACGAAGAGCTATAGCATGGATGAGAAGCCAAGTACTTCTCCAGGCGAGACGATTCCAGCCTCCTGCTATTCGGTGCCGCTTGGAAAGACCGTAGCTTTATAGAGTGGGCCTGACGCAACATGGGTGAGCAACCTCCGCTAAGGGATTGGCCTTCTCGCAGCGATGGGGAACTGATGGAGGCTATCCGAGAGAGGCAAGGGGCAGCGCTGGGGGTGCTTTACGACCGCTATGCCGGCTTGGTCTATGGGCTGGCCCTCCAGATCCTGGGCCATGTGGCCGAGGCGGAAGATCTGACTCAGGCGGTGTTTGTCGAACTGTGGCGCAAAGCCAGCTATGATCCGCAGCGGGGATCGGTGAGCAGTTTTCTCTGTCTGTTGACCCGTTCGCGTGCCATCGACCGTCTGCGTTCCCAAGACAGCTCTCAACGTCTTTTGAAGCACTGGCAATCTCTGCTCGCCGCCGAGAACAGGGCGCCGGCCCCCTTTGAGCAGCTCTCCCTCGAGGAGCGACGGCAAGCCGTACAAGAGGCCCTCGGCCAACTGCCGGAAAGCCAACGGCAGGTTCTAGAGTTGATCTACTACCAGGGGCTGAGCCAGGCGGACGTTGCCCGACACCTGGGGATCCCGCCGGCAACCGTTAAAGCCCGCGCTCGCCAAGCCCTCTGCAAGTTGCGGGGATCCCTGCGCGCGCTCCTTGAGGTTTGGAGTTAGGTTCTGTTGTCGGCCTGGCCATGTTTGCATCCCATTTGCCCCTTGCATCGGAAGAACAGGAAGAACTGGCCGGCTATCTGCTGGGGGATTTATCTCCTGAGCAGGCAAGCGCCCTAGAGGCACGCCTAACCCAAGACCCACGGTTGCTGGCGGAATTGCAGGCTTTGCAAGAAACCCTGCACCTGTTGCCCTACGGCTTGCCGGGGGTGATCCCGCCGGCCAGCTTGCGGGGCAAGGTGATGGCAGAGGCGGGCATTGAGCAGGTGCCGACACCTCTTCAGCCGGCCCTGTCCTCTCTGGGGTTCGGTCGCCTCACCGCTGAGTGGCGCTGGCTGGGGGGGTTGGCGGCAGTGGTTTTGGCCCTGCTGGTTTTCGACAACTGGCGACTGCGGCAGGCGCTCCAACTGGCCCGCCTAGAATCGGTGCAGGCGCTGGCCCATTTGCTGCAACAGCCGGGATCCCGCCTGGTCAATTTGCAGGGAGAGGCGGCAGCGGCTAACCTCCTCTATCGCCCAGGAGAGTGGCAGGAGGTGGTCTTGGCGGCGAGGGATCTGCCCCAACCGGCCCCTGGGGAGCGTTACCATCTCTGGCTCAAGCTGGAGGACGGCGAGACCCTCCACTGCGGCAACTTTCAAGTGGATGCCCAGGGATCCGCGCTTGTCGCCTTACGTCCGCCGCGCCCGCTGCCAGAGGACGCTCGCCCCCAAGAGGTGCTGGTTACGGCCCAAGCCGCTGCCGTCCCTCGCAAACCCCAGGGCAAGGTTCTTCTCAAAGCCAGGGTGTTCTAGGAGAAGTGAGGGGAAAGCTAGCGCTGCGGGGATTGGCCTTATCGGTGGGGTTGGCCCTGGCCCTGCTGGCTTTGTGGTGGATGGATCCCACCCCAACCACCCTGAGCCAATACACCACTTCCTTACAGGAGCGCACTCTCCCACAGCTCCACAACATCCGCCAAGCAGTCCAAAGCCTGGATGGGGTTTACATTCAGCCGGGGGCGGTTTTTTCTTTCAACCAGGTGGTGGGGCCGCGCACCCTGGAGCGGGGCTATCTGCCTGCGCCGGTATTCATGGTGGCCGAAACCCTGGATTCGGTTGGCGGCGGGATCTGTCAAGTCTCCTCCAGCCTTTACAATGCGGCTCTGCTGGCGGGGCTGGAAGTGGTGGAAAGGCACCCCCATTACCGGCAGGTGGAGTCGGTGCCGCCAGGGCTAGATGCCACGGTTTGGTACGGCTTGGCCGATCTCAGGTTGCGCAATCCTTTCCCTTGGCCAGTACGCCTGCGCTTTCAGATCCGCGGCCAAACTCTAATCGTGTCGGTGCTGGGACGGGGATCCCACCCTGCTCCAGCCATTCCACCCATCCGCGTAGAGCAGCGGCGACTGGATCCCCAGCATTTGCAGGTAAGCGTCTATCGCGGTAACGAGCGCCTCTCCCAAGATCGCTACGTTGCTCCCTAGCTGCCAAAACCGTCTTGGCGAAGTCCGCTGCACCTTCTGGGGAACCGCATCCTAAGCTGCCTCTTTAAGGAGCAAGGGGACAAGCCGTTTGGATCATCTTCCAATCACCAGCACCCCCATCATGCCACCGGCTAGGGGATAAAACTTGGCAACAGAAAACCCTACCTGCAAGGCCATTTGCTGCTGCTCTTGGCCAGATGGGAAACCATCCAAACTGGGATCGATGTAGGCATATTCAGATGCCAATCCCAGAGCTTGCGCCCGGGCGACGACCTGGGTGTTCAGGTACCAGCGCTGGAAGTCCGCAAGGAAAGGGATCCCTGTGGGGCGATGAAAGTCCAAGAGAGCGGCGCGACAGCCGGGCTTGAGCACCCGGTAAATCTCCCGCAACGCTTGAGGGATATCGGTTACGTTGCGCAGACCGTAGCCCATTGTAACGGCATCAAAGCTGGCGTTGGGAAAAGGCAAGGCCAAAGCATCTCCCAATACCCACTCTAGGGAGTAGCCGGGGAAAAGACGGGAGCGCCGCCGAGCAATCTCCAGCATGGCCGGGGAGAAATCCAGGCCGACCACCTGTCCGCTTCGTCCCACCCGCCGGGCCAGTTGCAGCGCCAGGTCGCCGGTGCCGCAGCAGAGATCCAACACCTGCCCGCCAGGGCCGGCGCCCGACCAGCGCACAGCCATGCGCTTCCAAACCTGATGCAGGCCCAGGCTCAGGGTTTGGTTGAGGGCATCGTAGTGGGGGGCGATGCGGTCGAATAGCTCCCGAATCTGCTCAGGGCGCTCAAAGGTTGGGCTGGGCACCGCTTCTCAACTCCGCTTTGCATCAGTCGTGGCCGCAGTCACCAGACGGGACTACTGCGGCACCGGGATCCCGCTCACCCCGACTCGGTGGCGGCGGCTGGGATAATCGGCCAGGCTCAAGGACAAAGACCGGGATCCGGCCAAGCTGGAGGCGGGGATGCGAACAGTTCCCTGGAAGACTTGGCTGTTGGGAGGCAGCTCCCCAGGCAGGCCTTGGGTGAGGGCGTTGATCGACCGTCCGGTGTCGTCGGTAACGTTCAGGAAGCTGTAGAGAAAACGCACCGTCTCCGCCGAATTGTTCTGCATCGCCACGTTCAAAACCACCTGCCCTCCCTCGCGGCGAACCGAGAGCACCTGCATGGCAACCTGCCCGCCGGCAGCCACTTGCCGAGGTGGGGGAGGTGGTGTAAACACCGGTGGCGGCGAGGGGCGCGGCGGTTGGGGAGAGGGAGAAGCAGGCCGCGGGGTGGGGGATGGGGCTGCCGCCAACTCAGGAGACAAGCGGGGGGTGGGCGTCGGGGTAGGTCTAGCCACGGGAACGGATGTAGGAGTGGAGAGAGGGGCGGGGGTGGGGGGTGGGCGCAGGCTCGCTTCCGCTGCTGCAATCACCGCGGCCTCGTTCAAGAGGGGCACGGTGCGGGGATCGCGAACGCCACGGGAGGAGGAAGCATTGCCGGCTGTGGTGACGGGAGAGGAGACCCCCGACAGGGCGCGCTGGCCGAAGAGGTAGCCCAAACAGGCGCTCAACACGGCTGTGAAGAAAAACGCACCCAGCCAAAACAGCGCTCCCAAGAATGGGGAGGTGAACTCTTGCGCTGGCCTGACCGATCTTCGCAAAGGATGCTCACTCCTGCTACCGGCTTGCTCTACCTATGATACGAAAGCGACGAGGAGCTAGGGATTCTCCGCTGGCCCAGAATCTTTGCGCTCTTGCTGCTGGGCGCAGAGAGCAGCGCTATCTAGGTTGGGCAGCCGTTCCCCCAACCACCAGCCTGGATCCTCCCAGCTCAGGGATCGCAGCCACTTGGCGGCGCGATCCGCCAAGACCAGCCCCAACAAAACAGGAGCGGTGGTGATCCCCAGCGCTAGGCTTAGCCAAAGGGGAGGAAAGGTTGGCGAGGTGGCTGAAGCAGCACTTTGGCCAGGGGAAGATGCTGGCTTGGGATCCGTCATGTCTCTTGTAAAACTGCCCTTAATTGATCCTTATCCTAGCTCCAAACTCACGGAACCAGGAGCTTTTGCTTAAACTCAGCTAGTGCCGAAAGAGTTTCTTGGTTCAGGGGGCAACAAAGAAGAGGCGCTGCTTTACGTATGGCTTCAAGAGGCCAGTCCCACCAGCTAAGCTGGCTGAGCTGCTCGATTACCTCAGGTGAGAAGCGATAGCGAACTACTTTGGCTGGCACACCCGCAACAATCGCGTATGGTGGGACATCCCTAGTCACCACTGCACCCATTCCAACAACTGCTCCATTTCCAATGGTCACTCCTGAGCGAATCATGGCACCGTGGCCAATCCAAACGTCATGGCCAACCACAATGTCCCCGCGGGTCAGAGGGTGGCCTTCCAGGGCGCGCAGCTCGCTCCAACACTCAGGTAGATGAGTGAAGGGATAGGTAGTGGCCCAGTCAGTGTGGTGCTCATAGCCTGCAAAAAAATGCACCTCTCGTGCAATCGAGCTACAGCGGCCAATCTTTACCTGCGAAGGCTCTCCCATCCAATGGATAAAGAACTCATATCCATAGCTTAGGGAGCCAATAGTAACCAAGGGAAATGGTGCTAAGCCTCTGTAGGCAAAGTATGTTTTCTCCTCCAGTTGGGGACTATGTTCGATGCGGATGGGCATAGAACCTTAGGTCGCTAGATCGGGGCTTCACCTGCCAGAACGCAAGCCTCAGTAGAATGGGCTCAAAATCCGCCTAGGAGCTTCCAGATCTTAACCTAATTACGAACGAAGCCAGAAGAGGTAGAAGCTGCTAACCGCTAAGCTAACCTAGCGATAAACTTCTTCCTGACTGATGTCTAATGCCGATTGTACTTATCTGTGGCCCTGCCCGCTGCGGCAAGAGTCGGCTGGCGGAGAGCCTGGCGGCTGCTTCCGGCCTGCCGGTCGTCTATCTGGCCACCGGCCCCAAGCCCGATCCCCAAGCCGACCCAGAGTGGGCGGAGCGGGTTCAGCAGCACCGGCAACGGCGTCCTCCCACTTGGCAAACCTGGGAAACCGGGCCCGACCTGGGGGCCGACCTGCAAAAGCTGTCTCAGCCCTGTTGTGCCCTGGTGGACTCTCTAGGCGGCTGGGTGGCGCAGGGTCTGGAGTGTTCCCCGGAGGAGTGGGATCCCTTGGTGGACGCTTTCTTGTCGGCCTTGCAGAGCTGGGCAGGAAAGGCGATCTTGGTCTCAGAAGAGGTAGGCTGGGGAGTGGTGCCCGCCTATCCGCTGGGGCGTCGGTTTCGCGATCGGATGGGAGAGCTCACCCAAAAGCTGGCCCCGCTGGCAGATCAGGTGTTCTTGGTGGCAGCAGGCTTTGTCCTCGACCTAGCTCGGCTGGGGATCCCGCTGGCAGGAGGGAATGGCTCAGAGCTGAGATAAGCTGCAAGGGGTTGACGGATGGGGTATCTTGCTTGCGGAAGCCCTCGCCTGGATCAAGACTGGGTTAAAGCGATTGCTTGTCGCCGTGCCAATTACCTTCCACCTACCTGCCAAAGCCATCCAGGCCTTGGATTTGACCCCGGGCCATGAATTGGTGAAAACCTTGATGGCGGATCCCGTTGGCGCCGCTCAGCAGGTACAGTGCGCCATCGATTGGCCGCGCAGCCCCGACGATCCGCGGGAGCTGTCGGAGATCCCAGAAGTGCGCCTGTGGTTCATCCGCTGGGATACGGTTTACCCCTGGATGCCCTACTTTCTCGATTGGCGCAGCGGCGAGCTGGCCCGCTACGCCGCTATGCTGGTGCCCCACCAATTCAACCCCCGCGAAGGGATCGTCTACAACCCGGAGGCATTAGAGATCTTCGTCTACCAGAAGATTTTTGTGCTGATGCGCTGGTTTAAGCAGCAGAAACTGGGATCTGTCTCGATGCTGCGGGACATGGCCTTGGTGTTTGGCTTTGAGGTGCAACCCGAGTTTCTGAGCCTCTGGGAAGCCGAGACGGGGGAACCATGAGAGTGATGGTAGCAGACACCTGGCCTGGAACTCAGGCAGCACCAGGAGTGGCAGACTCCTGGCAGCAGGCGGTGCAACGCCCTTGGGGCCTGCTCGAAGTGGATCCCAGCCCTTCCGAAGCCCAGCTTAGAACCCTCTGGCAGCAGATTGCTGCCTGGAAGGGAGAGAAGGCCCCGCTGCTGGTGGTGCCTGGCAGCCTGGCCGATCCGATAGGGCCCGGCCAAACCTGGGCTGACCTAGCCCATGCCTGGGGGTTTGACGTGCTCTTGACGCTGCCCCAAGAGGCTGCTCTCAGCCAGGGAGCCGCTTTTGCAGCCTTGCTTCACCAAGCCAAGGCCCACTGCCTGGGATGGGTGTTGCTGGAATCTGAGTCGGCCTCCTCCCCAGAAGAAGAACCCGCTTTGATCTGGCAGTTGCAGGCCCACCTGGGGATCCCTGTCCTGGGTAGAAAAACGGCGGCGGGGCAAATTTTTTGGAGAGCGGAGATGTTGGATTTGCTTTCGGCAAGGCCCAGCTCCCGACTGGGGGCGCCCCTTGCTTGAGGTTCTCCCTTCCCAGCGAAGGGGATCCCCTTGCCCCTAGGACTCGTCGGCAGAAGGGAGCTGCCAAACCCTTGTCTGGCTTAGGCGCGGCGGCAAGCCGGGGCTTTAACCGCGGATCCCCTACCTTTTTCTTTGATAGGTGCCCATCAGTTGGGCCTGGGCAAGGAGGTGGCCTTCCATAGCCTGCAGCAGGGCTTCCTTCGTCGCCCCTGCAGCCAAAGACAGTTGCCGATCCAGGGCGTAGAGGGTGAAGAAGTAGCGGTGGGTGCCGCTGGGAGGGCAAGGGCCACCGTAGTCGTTACGCTCCCAACTGTTTTGCCCATGCACAGCCCCCTGGGGCAAATCGGCATCGCCGCGGATCCCTTCTGGCAGGCTGCTAACGCTGGTGGGCAAGTTGTAGACCACCCAGTGGACAAAGGTGCCCCTGGGCGCGTCTGGGTCATCCATGATTAGGGCAAAGCTCTGGGTTTCCGAAGGTGCCCCCGACCAGGCTAGGGGTGGAGAGAGATCTTCCCCATCACAGGTGTAGCGGGAGGGGATGGATTCTGAGTGGGAAAAAGCGGAGCTGGTGAGTTGCAAAGCCATAATTTCTTCAGGTTTCAGCAACTGGCCATATCCTGCCACACGAGGGGACTGGGGGGTGGAGGGATATAGGGGGTCTCCTGCAGCTTCTACCTGAGGCGGGCCTCGATGACGGAGAGAGTGGGATTCGAACCCACGGTGAGTTGCCCCACACAGCATTTCCAGTGCTGCGCCTTCGACCACTCGGCCATCTCTCCAGAGGAGAGAAAACGACTTTTTAGCGAGCCTAAAAAGTCAGCTTTGTAATCCTAGCAGAGGTGTGGACCGGCAGTCAGCTCATTTGGCAGCCCCGACTCCCAAAATCTGCAGCATCACCTCCCAGCGGGAGCAGCGCCAGTGGTCGATGTGGGATCCGATCAACCCTGCTTCGTTGATCTGGATTTCTGTCCAGCCGGGGACGCACAGGCGGGGACGCCAGGGCAAAAAAGCCAGGGATCCCCTCAGCGTCCACTCGCTGCGGATGTGGTTGCCGCTCTGGTGGATGTCGTGCAGCTCGAGGTGGATATCCTGCAGCCAGCGTCCCAGGCTTTCGACCATGGCTCGATAGCGATCCAGGCCGCGAAACTCGTTGAGGGGATCCCGAAAATAAACTTGGGGATCGTAGATGGAGTAGGTTTGATCGCAAGGAAAGCGGGCGTAATCGGCCCGCAGGATGGCCACGAGATCGGGGGCGGCCTGAGAAGGAGGGCTCACGTCTTAACCTCAGCGGGAAGGGATACCGTCTCCCCCGGGGCAGGGCAGCACAACTGGATGGATTGGCCGGTGGCAGCGTTCAGGGATCCCAGCTTTTCCCGGAACTCCTCTAGGCTCCCCAGGGGGCGGATCTGGGCGGCAAACCAGCCGTGGTAGTCCACCTCTCCCATAGCGGTGGGAATCACCTGCTGCGGGCGCAGGGCGGCCACCACCTGCAGGGCCCGCTGCGGCCCCATGATCACCTCGCCCAAGAAGGGAAAGATCTGCCCTACCACCGGGATCAGCAGGGTGTGGATGGGGGTGAACTCCTGCTGCAGCCGCGGGCGGACATCCGGTTGGGAAAGGTGGGGCTCGTAGTAAAGCCGCGTCTGGGTCGGCAGCTCCTCCAGCAAAAAGCCCAGTTCCCGCACCGGCCCCAGGGGGGCGCCAGGAACCGCTGTGATGCCTAGATCTCCCCACTGCACGGACTGCCAGGGATCCAGGGCCTGCACCCTCATAAAGCCAAGGCTCCGCGCCACCCTGGCGGCTGTTGGAGAAGCGAAAACCGGGATCTGCTTGTCCAGCCGCTGCAGGGTGGGGGGGTGGCAGTGGTCGGGTTGGCCTTGGCTGAGGAGGATACCGTCGATTTTGGGCAGGGTTTCCGGCGTGAACGGCGGCATCTGGCGGTGCTGCAGGCGGATGAACCAGGGCAGGCCAAAGAACACCAAGGGATCCACCAGCCACGGATCCAGCAGGAAAGTCTGGGTCTGGGTATGGACTAGCCAACTGTTGAGGTCGATGCGGGTGAGTTTCATGGGGCTATTGGCCGGTGATGGAAAGATCGGCTACCCAAATGCGGGGACACAGACCACTAGGAGTGATTTGTGGCTCCGGCTCGACGTAGAAAATGGACTGCAAGAGTGCTAGAAAATCCCCCGCTACTGTCGCCGCCTCGATGCTGATGCGCTCCCCCTGGCGCACCCACCAGCCCTGGAAGGGCAGGGAAAAGGATCCCTGCAGAGGCTTGACTCCGGCATGGAGAGCCTGCAGCTCGTCAATCCAGACCACATTTTCAGCCGTGGCCAGGTCGTAGGTGCTCTCTGGCGGAGCCCCGGCAAAGACGTGGTAGTAGTGGGCTGCCACCGTCACCTTGGCGCCGATATTGGCGTGCCCCGTGGGCTGGGCCCCCAGGCGTTTGGCGGTGCCAGCGCTGTGCAAAAAGTGGGTCAGAACTCCGTTGGTAATCAGGGAAACGCGGCGGGTGGGGGTGCCTTCGCCGTCAAAGCTAATCGCGCTTACGTTAGTCGGGTGCAAGGCATCGTCACACACCGAAAGCAGCGGCGAGGCAATCTGCTGGCCCAGCGAGTCGGGGGTGGACAGGCTTTGGTTGTCCAAGATGTTCTGGGCGTTGAAGAGATTGGAGAAAGCCCCCAACAGGCTTAAAAAAGCTTCCCCAGAAAAAACCACCGTATATTTCCCCGAAGGGATCTGCGCGTACTCCAGGTGGCTGATGAGCTTCTCGGCGGCTTCTTTTACGCACCCCTGGATATCCAGCTCCTCTAGGCTGCGGGCCACCCGCATGGCGCCGGCGCTGCGGGGCTTGCGGCCTTCTTGTTCTGCTTTGCCGTAGAGAAAGACCGAGGCCAGAGTGTGGCCCTCCTGGCGCAGAGCTTGGTCGCTGTTGAGGTAAAAGCGGTCGATCTGTCGCTGGGCCAGGCCGTTGTAGGGCACCCCCTGGATGGCGGGATGGGATCCCAGCAAAGCCTTCTCGGCAGCCACCAGCTGATCTAGGAGCTCGCTGGCCAGCGCCAGGGGCCTTTTGTCATTACAGGGCTGGAGAATGGGCAGCTTCGCTTCTGGACTGAATTGGGGCGCGTGTTCCCGCACGCCGAAGTGGCTGGCCTCAAAGGCCGTCTGCAGAGCTAGTTCCAGCCCTGCTTCGTCCACATCGGTGGTGGAGGTCACCCCTACCTGGCCCTGGTCGTTCCAGGCCCGCACCGTCACACTGCAGCGGTGAGAAGCTTTTACCTGACGGGGCTCCCCCTGCTCCACCTGCACGCTGGTCTCATCCACTGCGGCTCCGTAGAGATCAAACTGGGGGATCCCCAGGTGTTTGGCGCACCTTTGCGCCTGTTCGGCCAAGAGTTCAACTTGCAGCATGTCATTCCTTCTCTACCGACGGGCCAGCCAGGCGGTCAAGTCCTCCACGCTGTTGAAATCCAGCAGCGCTTCCCCCAGCGCCTCCAGTTGCGACGGGGGCAAGGCCCAAATCCTGTTTTCCAGGGCCGGGTCAAGGGATCCCAGCTTCCGCCGCAAAAGCCGCAAAACCAGCGTTGCTTCTCCATGCTGCAGTCCCTGTTGCAATCCCTGTTGCAATCCCTGTTGCAGCCCTTGCTGCAGGCCCAGTTGCAGACCTTCTTTGCGCCCTGCTTCCAGCCCCTCCCGCAAAGCTTCCGAGCGCCACTCCTGGTAGATCACCGATTCCCTCATATCCAAAGACCTCATGATTTGCCGAATCAAACCCCGATCCAATGCTAGTCCCGCCAAAACGGCTGTTGCTGCTGCCAGTTCTCGCTGCTTGCTGGGGTCTGGCAAGCGCTCCAGCTCGGCAACGACTTCTCGTAAGGTTTCTACAGGATCCTCCACCTGGCTTAAGACCCGAAAAGGCAGCAGGGCTGGCCAATCGACGTTGGTTGGCAAGTTGCATTCCCACAGGCGAATGACCTCAAACTCGTGGCTCAGCCGTTCTAGGCGAAAGGAAGTTTGGAAAACTCGCTCCGAGGTCGTTTTGCGCAGATAAATCACCACCTGATGCACAGGTAGCTGTGGATATTTCCGGTAAAGGCGCAGCCGATAGTCGGCCATGCGAAAGGGGATTTCAGGATCTGGATCTGTTTGAAATTCCAGGTGCAAAATGCCCTGCTGCAGCCCCAGCAAAATAACAGAATCTGCTCGAACAGGTTCCTCCGAAAGTTCTGTGGGCAACATTTGCACTGGCTCAGCCACTTCTCCCACTAGCCAACGGGCAAACTGCTCCGGGAAGCGCTCTGCCAGGTACTTGCAGACGTTGTCGTAAGCCATGGGGGATCCCTGGGCCTAGCGCCCGCCCACGGTGATGGCGTCCACCTTGATGTGGGGCTGGCCGACGGTGACGTAGATGCTGCCGCTGACAGAACCACAGAAGCCAGGGGCCAGGCGGAGATCCTTGGAGCACATGGAGATCTTGGTCAGGATATCCTTGGCTTCCCCGATTAAAGTGGCTCCCTTGAGGGGCTTGGTGATCTTGCCGTTTTGGATGAGATAGGCTTCTTCCACGGCAAAGTTAAATTGGCCGGTGGGGCCGACGCTGCCGCCCCCCATGCGCTTGCAGTAGATGCCTTTGTCGATAGAGGCAAACAGGTCGTCCAGTTCGGCGTCGCCGGGGGCGATGTAGGTGTTGCGCATGCGGCTGGCGGCGGCAAAGGTGTAGTTTTGCCGGCGACCGCTGCCGGTGCGGGGATGGCCGGTGCGCATCGAGCCGGCCCGGTCGGCCAGGAAGTTCTTCAAAATGCCCTTTTCAATGAGCAAAGTGCGCTGGACGGGCATGCCCTCGTCGTCCACATCCAAGCTGCCAAAGGCCCCCTCGGAAAGCCCCTCGTCCCAGGCGGTGAGGTTTTTGTGGGCAATCTTCTGGCCTTTTTTGTCGGCAAAGGGGGTGGTTTTGCGCTCAATTTGGGTGGTTTCCAAGAGATGCCCACAGGCCTCGTGGAAGATGACGCCGCCAAAGGCGTTGGACATCACAATGGGGTAGGTGCCCGATTCCACGTAGTCGGCATAGAGCATCTGGCCGGCAGCCTCTGCCAGCTCCTGGCTGTGGGCCACAAGATCCCAGCGGCGCAAAAAGTCGGGATCCCCGGTGCCCCCCGCGCGCTGGCTAACGGAAGCGCGATGATCCCCGTCGGCACAGAGCAGGGTAGAGCTGACCGACTGGGTAAGGCGGATGTCGCGCACAAAGGTGCCGTCGCTGCAGGCTACCAGGATCTCCTGCCAGTCGCGGAAGTAGTTGGTGCGGCGGGACTGGATGTGGTGAGCTTGCCGCTTGAGCTCTGCGTTGGCCCGCCCCAAGATCTCCCCCATCTCGGCAAGGGAGCTGCATTCTTTGAGCCAGCCGTCTTTGCGGCGGCGCTCGGCGTAGTCCTGCAAGATCCCCAAGTTGACAGGGGAGACCAAGGCGGCAGGGCCTGGGGGGGTAAGGCCCATCAAGAGCAGGCCTTTTTCCAGGGCGGCTTTGAGGCCGGCAAAGGAGAGATCGTTGGTGCTGACGTAGCAGTCGGCCAGGCCGCGGAACACCCGCACGCCGGCGCCAGTGGCAAGCCGAGGGGTGATGCTGGTGATGGCGTCGTCTTCGGCCAGGCAGCTGATGGAGTTAACCCGCTCCAGGAAGATCTCCACCAGGTCGGCGCCAGCAGCCCGCCCCCAGCCTAAGAGAGTTGCAAGGGGATCCCGCCAGTCTTCGTCGAAGCGCTGCAGGGTGGGACGATAGTCGAGGTTGGGCAGTTCTTTGGACAAAAGCAGCATAGGAGGCCGAGAGCACTCAAAAGAGGGAAAGGGCAGGCTGAGATGCCGCCACCTTCTGTTCCCTCAGTTTAACAAGACGTAAAGGCTGCCCTTTTGGGGAAAGAGACTCCAAGCTTGACAAGGGCAGAGGAGCAGCCGAAGATCGCTGCACAAGGATCCCTCACCTTGCAATGGCTGCCAAGAAAAGATCCTCGGAGCTTCAGCCCAGCCTATTTGACGATCCCCTAGAGCCACCTGCCCCCGCTGCGGAGACGCTTCCCCAATGGGATCAGATCCCGCTCTCGGCCCAGGTGCCCATTCCCCCCGGTACCTATCGAGAACTAGAACAACTGGAGCAGCACTGCCGGGTCTGCCAGCGCTGTGAATTGGCGGCCAACCGTACCCACGTGGTGGTGCACCGCGGCAACCCCAAGGCCAAGATCGTGATCGTCGGAGAAGGGCCGGGGGAAAACGAGGATCTGCAGGGGCTGCCCTTTGTGGGCAAGTCGGGCCAGTTGCTCGACAAGATCCTGGCCTCGGTGGGCCTAGATCCGGAGCAGGATACCTACATCTGTAACGTGGTCAAATGCCGCCCTCCCCACAACCGCGTGCCCACCCAGGAGGAGATGGACGCCTGTCGGCCCTATCTGCTGGAGCAGATTCGCCTGGTGGATCCCTGGATCATTCTGTTGACGGGGGCCACTTCGGTGCGCTCTCTTTTGGGGGATAAGCGCGGCATCACCAAGATCCGCGGCGAGTGGATCCAGTGGCAGGGGCGCTGGTGTATGCCGATTTTCCACCCGGCCTATTTGCTGCGCAACCCCGACCGCACCCCCGGCAGCCCCAAGTGGCTGATGTGGCAGGATATTCAGGCGGTGAAGCAAAAGTACCTAGAACTTGCCGGCGCAACGCCGCCCCAGCCGGACTTCTGAGCTACTTTCCCTGGTATTTGGCCAGCGCCGCTACCCTCACCCCCAGCCCCTCTCCCAAGGGAGAGGGGGGTATGGGATCCCTAACTTGCAGGCTTGAAGCCGCTCAGCAGGCCGAAGCGCAGCAAGCCGCTGGCATAGGCCCGCCGCATCAGGCCCAGCCCCAGCGCCCCACGGACGGTGACCCAGCCGCTGCGCAGCAAAGCCGGGATCCACCGCCAATCGCGAGCCGAGGCGATCACCTCGTCCCAAAAGGGGGCCACCCGCTCCGACCAGTCGGCGGTGCGCAACCGCTCGAACCCCACCTGGTGGGCCAGCGCTTCATACTCCGACAAGCTGATGACATAGGGCAGGCAGTACACGTCGTAGATCTGCTGCAAAAGGCGCTCATCCTGGCGGCTCAGGGATCCCTCGCGGTGGCACCAGGTAACCACCATCATCTGCCCGCCCGGCTGCAAGACCCGCCAGCACTCGGCCAGAAACCGCCGCTTATCCGGCATGTGCTCGCCGCTTTCCAGAGCCCAGACCAGATCGAAGGTGTTGTCGGCAAAGGGCATGTCCAGGGCATCGGCCACCCAAAAGCGCACCCTGTTGCTCAGGCCGGCTGCTTGAGCGCGCTCCTCGGCCCGCTGGGCTTGGACAGGGCTGAGGGTAATGCCTGTTACCTCGGCGCCAAAGCGCCGCGCCAGCTCCAGGCTGCTCCCCCCAATGCCACAGCCGAGATCGAGGATGTGCCGGGGGGGCTTGGGATCCCCGATCTGGCCCCATTGAATGACTCGGTCGATGAGATCGATCTGGGCTTGGCGGCGATCCTTGCCGGTCTGGCCCGGCTCGTAGTAGCCGTGGTGCATGTGCTCTCCCCACACCTGCTCCCAAAGGCCAGAGGAAGCATCGTAGAAGCGGCGGATGCGTTGGTTGAGCGGAGAGGTCATCGGCAGGTGCAGGTCGGGATCCCTCTTATTCTGGACGATCTTGCCGTCCTTCCTGGCCCTGGGGGCGGGCTGGCAAAACCCCGATTAAGCTGGGAAAGTAGGCTCTTGTTGCCGCTGGGATCTTGGCCACCTCAGACTTTGCCCTCGAGCAGCTTCTCTTCACCCCGGCCACGCCCGAGCCCGACGCGGTGCGGCTGATCTACGCTTTCCCCAACACCTACTCGGTGGGGATCACCAGCCTCGGCTACCAGGTCATCTGGAGCCTGCTGGCCAGCCGCCGTGATGTGTCGGTCGCCCGCCTGTTTACCGACCTGGCCGAGCCGCTGCCGCGGGATCCTGAGCTGCTGGGCTTTTCCCTCTCCTGGGAGCTGGACTACGTCCACATCCTGGATCTGCTGGAACGACAGAGGATCCCCCTCCAGGCCGAGGCGCGGGAAGAAGCGCACCCCCTGGTTTTCGGCGGCGGCCCAGTGTTGACGGCCAACCCTGAGCCCTTTGCTGCGTTCTTTGACTTGATCCTGCTGGGGGACGGGGAGGGGCTGGTGGAGCAGATGATCCAGACCTATCGGCAGGTACGGCGGGGATCCCGCGCCGAAAAGCTGCAGGCGCTGGCCCAGGTGCCGGGGATCTACGTGCCCAGCCTCTACGAGGTGCGCTACCGCGAACCCGACGGCCCAGTGGAGAAGGTGATCCCCAAGCTGGACGGGATCCCCAGCTCCATCCGCAAGCACACCTTCCGCGGCAACACCCTCTCGGTGTCCACCGTGGTTACCCCCAAGGCGGCCTGGGAGAGCATTTACATGGTGGAGGTGGTGCGCAGTTGTCCGGAGATGTGCCGCTTTTGCCTGGCCAGCTATCTAACATTGCCTTTTCGGGCAGCGGATGTGGAGGGACATCTGATCCCGGCGGTGGAGCGGGGGCTGCAGGTTACCCAGCGGATTGGCCTTTTGGGGGCTTCGGTAACCCAGCACCCCCAGTTTGAGGAATTGCTGGAGTACCTGGCGCAGGATCGCTTTGAGCAGGTGCGCCTTAGCCTGGCCTCGGTGCGCACGGGCACGGTTACGCCTCGCTTGGCGCAAGTGCTTTCCCGCCGCGGCAGCCAGTCCATTACCGTGGCCATCGAAAGCGGCTCGGAGCGGCTGCGCCGGGTCATCAACAAAAAGCTGGCCAACGAAGAGATCCTGGCGGCGGCTGCCCACGCCCAGGCCGGCGGCCTGAAGGGGATCAAGTTCTATGGCATGGTGGGGATCCCGGCAGAGACCCAGGCCGACCTGGAGGCCACGGTTGCCCTCTTCAAGGAGCTCAAGAAGGTGGCTCCCCGCCTGCGCTTCACCCTGGGCTGCAGCACCTTTGTGCCCAAGGCCCACACCCCCTTCCAGTGGCAGGGGGTGGATCCCCAGGCGGAGAAAAAGCTGCAGTGGTATCAAAAACACCTGCGCCCCCTGGGCGTGGAGTTCCGCCCGGAAAGCTACAGTTGGTCGGTCATCCAGGCCTTGATCTCAAGAGGGGATCGGCGGGTGGCCCAGGTTTTGCAGCTAGCACGGCAGTGGGGCGATTCCCTGGGCAGCTACCGCCGCGCCTTCAAAGAGCTCAAAGGGCAACTGCCGCCCCTGGACTTCTACGTGTACCACAACTGGGATCCGGCGGATCCCCTTCCCTGGCAACACATCGAAGGCCCTCTCAGCCTGGAGCGGCTGCAGCAGCACCGCCAAGAGGCCTTTTCCGTGTAGCATGTCGTGCCTAAAATCCCCTAGGAAGGGGATTGACGGTGAGAGCCTGAAGCGGCCAGAAACGCCTCGATCTCGGCGCGGTGGGGCAAACTGGGCTGAGCGCCAGGGCGGGTTACACACAAGGCCGCAGCGGCATTGGCAAACCGTAGAGCTTCCCTCAGGGGTTTGCCAGTAGCTAGGCAGGCGGCCAAAGCGCCGCAGAAGCTGTCGCCGGCAGCGGTGGTATCCACTACCGCCACAGGGTGGGCCGGCAGGTAGCCGCTTTCTCCGCCATCGGCCCAGACCAAGCCTGCTCCCCCCAACGTGACGATCACTGTCGGGATCCCCTGCCGTTGCAAGGCTTGGGCCACTTTTTCGGCTTGCGCGGGTGTCTCCACCGGGGATTGGGCAAGAGCAGCAGCTTCACTCTCGTTGAGCACCAAGTAGCGCACCTGGCGCAACAGGGATCCCGGCAGGGGCACCACAGGGGCTGGATTGAGCAGGATGGGGATCCCTTGGGCAAAGGCTTGCTCTGCCACCGCCTGCACCGTGGCCAGGGGGATTTCCAGTTGCAGCAGAACCATCGCTGCCGGCGTCCAAGGAGGCAGCTGGGCGGGGGTGTAGCGACCGTTAGCGCCGGGGCTGACCACAATCCGGTTTTGCCCTGCTGGATCCACAGTGATCAGAGCGATGCCGCTGGGCCCTTCCAGCTCCCGCAGGTGGTGGGTATCGACGCCGTTCTGCTCCAGGTTCTCTTTCAGCAGGCGGCCAAAGCTGTCAGATCCCACTGCCCCCCACATCTCCACCTGGGCTCCCGCCCGTGCCGCTGCCACCGCTTGGTTGGCCCCCTTGCCGCCAGGGTAGGTGGCGTAGTCGGATCCCAGCACCGTTTCCCCAGGCCCAGGATGGCGTGGTACCTGCACCACCAAGTCCAGATTCAAGCTCCCCACTACGCGAACTAGGGCTGTCATTGGCTAGCTGAAAAACGGTGCCCTAGAGGTAGCTCATTCTAGCTCCCACCACTGGGTTGGAGAGCTTTCCACCTTGGAGAGGATTGGCTAGCTTGTGAGGGGGTGACGCGGAAACAAGCCATGCTGCTGACCACCACAGACGTGCTCCAAGGTAGAGAGGTTGAGCGCTACCTGGGCATTGTTACCGCCGAGGTAGTTTATGGCACCAATGTTCTACGGGACTTCCTTGCTGCCCTCCGCAACATCATCGGGGGACGCACAAGAACCTATGAAGAAGTTCTCGAGAATGCCCAGAAAAAGGTTTTGGAAGAGTTGGAGCAGCGGGCCAAACGTTTGGGAGCAAATGGCATCCTAGGCGTTAGCATTCATACCAACATGAGCGCGACCATGATCCTCGTCACCGCCGCCGGCACCGCCGTTAAGCTGCGCTGACCATTTCCCTTTAGGCCAGGCTCTCCATCACCGCCTCGTCGATCTCGAAATTGGCGTAGACATTTTGCACATCATCCAAGTTGTCCAGCCGCTCCATCAGGGTCAGCACCAGCTTGGCTGTCTCGGGATCCTCCACATGCACCTCCGTAGAGGGGATCCAGCGGATGGCCGCCTCTTGCACCTGGTAGCCTTCTTTTTTGAGGTAGGTGGCCACCTGCTCCAGCAGGGTGTAATCGCAGTAGACTTCTGCGTCGGTTCCCTCTACCTTGAGATCCTCCCCGCCTGCTTCGGCTACCGCTAGCAGCAGAGCTTCGGGATCTGTCACCCCCTCTAGGCTAATCACCCCTTTTTGCCGGAACAGCCAGCTCACGCAGCCACTTTCCCCCAGGCTGCCGCCGACTTTGCTGAAGGCCTCCCGCACCTCGGCAGCCGTGCGGTTACGGTTGTCGGTCATCGCCTCGATCAAGACAGCTACCCCCCCAGGGCCGTAGCCTTCGTAGCGAATTTCCTCCAGGGGGCTGTCGTCGGTCCAGTTGCCGGATCCCTTAGCGATGGCCCGTTCAATGTTCTCGGCGGGCATGCCTGCCGCTTTGGCTTTCTCCACCGCTGAGCGCAGCCGAAAATTGGCTTCCGGGTCTGGCAGGCCGCTGCGCGCTGCCACAATGATGGCTCGGGAAAGTTTGGTAAACAGGCTGCCTTTTCTAGCATCTACGCGGGCTTTTTGCCGCTTAATGTTGGCCCATTTGCTGTGTCCTGCCATGCTGTGCACACCAGTCAAGCAACCTAAGGGGAGGGATCCCCTAACTCTGAAGCCTAGATCACCACCTGCTCAGGTCTCAACCCCAGGGGAGTAGGTCAGGGCTGAATGGGTTGCCGCTCGATCACGCCCCCTGGTGGCGGTGGAGCTTCTGGCGTTGCTTGAGGTGTAGGCGTTGGTGTCTCTGTGGGAGCTGGCGTGGGAGGCAAAGGAGGCACAGGCTCTTCAAACACGGCTCCAGGCGGAGGGGTTGGGGTTTGCGGCCGAGTTAAAAAGGGCGTTACCTGTTCCAGCAGCTCGGCATAGAAGATTCCATCCTGCTCTGGCCCAAAGCGGCCTACCGCCCAGCGGTGACGGGGCACAAACAGCGTTTGCAGCAGCACCTCTCGACTGGCGAAAGAGGGAGTGCCCACAAAGACGTAGCCATCGACAATGACACGGTTCAAGTCAGGCCGAGTTTGAAACACCCGATCCACCTCCCGCAGCATCTCCGCATCCAGCCGCTCCAGCAGAGTTTCCAGCGTATCCTCAGGCCTGACCAAAACTCGCACCTGAAAGCGATAGCCTTCGCAGCGATAATCTCCGCAGAGTTTAACCAGCTCGTTTCGCACCCGAATCTGCGCCGCCGGATCGATGTCCCTCACCGGCAGGAAGACTTCTGGCTCTGGCTGTTGTTCTGCTTCCTGTGCCCAGGTCAAGGGCTGGCTGCTCCACGCCCTCAACAGCAGGGATCCAAACAACAAGGCAAGTCCCCACCCTCCAAGGGGGAGGCTCCAGCCCAGGCTGCCCCGCTTAGGGCGTTGGGAAAAGAAGGGATCGCGATCCCGATTCGGGCTACTCAGCGGACTGTTCATAACCAATACGGCAGCGATGGCTACCGCCAACTCTACCCAACATCTGGCGAAGAGGCACTAAGCCGGAGAGAAAACGGAGTCGCTCTTGCTGGACATCGCTGCTCTAGGGATCCAGAAGCAGCTCAACAGAAAGACAGCACCCCAAATCAAGAGGAGAGCATCGTTGGCTGAGCTCTGTTCGCTGCAGCTTGCCGAGGTGGCTGTATTCTGGAGAAGCTAATGATCCTGTGGCAGAGGAGTGTCTATGCCATTGCCGGCATCGAAGGTTTTTGGATCCCAGGTGGGATTTTTCTGGGGTTTACTGGCCTCGACTGTACTCTTGGCAGGCTGTGGGGGAGGTGGGGGGACGGTGCCGCCTCCGGTCAATGTTTGCGAGCAAGCCTTTAGCCCAGAGTTTTTCGCAGCGATTGGCCTGCGCCGCCCAGGAGATAGCCGCAGCGGAACCTTGGGGCCGAATAGCCTTTTGGAGTTCTACTACGATAGCGCCGGCGAGATTCAAAATGCCCGGGAAGTTCCACCGCCGCCCGGCACCTTCACCTTTTACTCAGATGGATTTCTCTACTTTCCTTCTGCAGCCAACGTTACCGGAGTTACCATCCGGCTGACCAGCCCGGCTTTCGATCCGCTGTTGGTCATCGGTGCCTTTGATACCGGCAGAAACTTGGATCGGAATATCCTTTTTGTTAACGATGATGCCGCCCCTGGCAACTTTACCACCTCCCAGCTCACGATCCCGGTGCGGCAAGACCGCTGTTACTTGATCCAGGTGCAAAGTTACTGGGCGCAAAATGCTTCCCCAACCGCTGGGCCGGGCAGCCCTGGACGAGGGCCATATACCCTCCAGGTGGTGAGCGAAACGTTTGCCACCCCTCCCCCTCCCCCTGCCATCCAGCAGAAACCGGAGGATAGGGAATCGGGAGGCGGCGGTGACCGAGGTGGCGGCGTGGGTATTTAACTCTGGCGTGTGAGCTTAATGGCAAAGCTGGCGCTGCCGCAGGTGGCCGTGCCGCGAATGGAGCGCCCGTCGGCGCTGACGGTGCCGCTCCACGTGATGGTTGGGGTACCGCTACCCCCTATCCTACCGCTAACAGAAAGTTGGTTGCCGATAAGCTGGCCGCCGCGCTCGGAAAAGCTGGGTGAGGAAATGGTGATCTGGTTGCCGTCTTGCCGAATGGAGACGGTTTCCTCAATGCCGGTTGCAACATTAACCTTACACAGGGATCCCTGCCAGACAAAGGATCCTCCCTCATAGAGCCACTGACCGCTCAAGGCAAACTCTGGCGCAGGCGTTGGTGTTGCTGGGGCTGGCGTCGAGGTGGGCGTCGGGATCGGGGTGGGGGTAGGGGTAGGAGTACGGGGGACGAGCGGGGTAAAGCGAGGGATAGGGGTAAGCGTTGGTGTTGGCACCGGGGTGGGAGTGGGTGTTGGTGCCGGAGTTGGAGTGGGTGGCGGTGTCGGAGTTGGAGTGGGTGGCGGTGTCGGAGTTGGAGTGGGTGGCGGTGTCGGAGTTGGAGTGGGTGGCGGTGTCGGAGTCGGGGTGGGTGGCGGTGTCGGAGTCGGGGTGGGTGGCGGTGTCGGAGTCGGGGCGGGCTCGGGGGTAGGTGTTGGGGTGACTTCAGCGGTAGAAATCGGCTCCGGCTCTTCCTGAGTATCGCGGATTGTTGGGCGCGGCCAGAGCCAAAAGGCGGCCAACAAAGCCACAGCGCCTCCCCCGGCCAAGACCCACTTTAGGCTGCTGCCGGAAGGCTGGAGAACCGTTGGGGGGGCGGCTTGCGGCAGGGGACGGGTAGGGGGAGTATCCGTTCGTGGTGGGACGGGGGGATCCTGAGGGGGAGCAGCCGGAAGCGTGTTGCTGGCCTGGATGACTGTAGAGGGCGTTTCGGCAGTTTCGCCTTCAACTTTGGGGGAGGGATCCGGCGCAGCTTCTGCCGAGGGATCTGAGGGGAGAGGTTCCCGCTCGGCGATGTAATAGGGGATCCCTGCACCTGCAGGCGGGATGGGCTCATCTTCGACAAGATCCAGATCTTCATCGCGGATGTCTTCAAAGGCTCCAGAAGCCGATCCTGTATTGCCGGTGGTTTTGATCGGCGGTCTGGGATCGGAAGAGGGTGGAGCCTCGTTTTGAGCCTTGGCACCGCCGGTGGGAAGAATCACGGTACTGGCCTGGCTGCTGGGGAGTTGAGTGGCCACCGTCAGCTCATAGGCCTGCAGCAGCCGCTCCCCCAGCTCCTGCATCGTCTGCGGGCGTTCGTCCGGGTTTTTCTTCAGGCAATCCATCACCACCGCTGCCAAGGCGGGCGGGATCGGCTGCGGAGTTGTCTCCGGGTTGATCTCAAGGGGGCTTTCGTAGCAATGGGCGTGGATCCAACTGTGCAACGAGTCGGTTTCCAATTGAAAAGGCATGGATCCCGTCAGCATCTCGTAGAGCACCACCCCAAACGAGTAGATATCCGAGCGGGCATCCAGAGACTTGCCCCGTATCTGTTCAGGAGAGGCGTAACGGGCCGTGCCGATAAATCCGCCCCCTTTGTGGGTGCCTAGGCTGAGGGTGTGATCCGCCAGGGTCTTGGCCACGCCGAAGTCGAGGATTTTCAGTTGAGACGTGAGTTGGCCCTCTTGCAAGACTTGCTCGAGAAACAGGTTGCTGGGCTTGATGTCGCGGTGAATCACGCCCCGAATCTCGGGGCCATCTACCTTGGCGCGGAACGTGTGGGCAAAGTGCAGCCCTTCACAAGCCTGCAGGGCCAACCGAATGACTTGCCGAAGCGGCAGAGCCCCTTTTTCCCGCATCAGCTTGCCCAGATCCTGCCCCTTGAGGTACTCCATCACCAGGTAGGCTTGCTCGCCCTCTTGGCCGTGATCCAAAACTTTGACGATGCGGGGATGCTGTCCCAGAAGGATGCTGATGCGGATCTCTTCGGCAAAGCGGCGGCGCAAATCGATCTGGGCGTCGCCCCGGCTCAGCAGCAAGGGCGCGTGCAGGATCTTGACCGCCACCTCTTGGTGGTTGTTGTGTAAGTCCAAGGCGCGAAAGACGGATCCCATGCCGCCACCACCGATTTCTTGAATTAGCCGGTAGCGACCGCCCAAAATGCGATTGGTGAGATCAAAAGACATAGGTTTGCAGGCGCAAGAAAAGGCAGCTCAGGCCAAGATGTCCATACGATAAACCAATTGCTGGAATTCATACCCGCCCATTGCTCAGTCCAACTTCAGGGATCCCAATCTTTGACTCTCTGGAGGCCCAAGCGCTCCGCGCCGCCGGCGCGACCACCTCCAGCCCCTCTCCCAGCCCCCCTCACCCCCAGCCCCTCTCCCAAAGGGAGAGGGGAGTTAGGGATAGCGCTTTGCGCCGCCAGCGCGTGCGCGACAGCGTTGCGACAAGCCGTTTTTTATTACCATTTGGAATGACTATTTAGAGATTTTTTTAAGGATCTCCAGTAAATGTGAAAAAAGCGCAAGGGAATGCTGGGGGAAATTCAGCCTTCTGGGCAACCTTCAGCCCAAAGGGGGATGATCGGAAGGGATCCCTGCGCGAGGGCTTATGGACTTGGGCTTGGTGGTGATTGCCTACAAAGAGGGGGATCGGGAGAGCAAGGCCGCCTGTCAACTGTGTGCGGAGCAGTTGCGCCGGCGCGGCGTTACGGTGCTAACAGCCCCCACCGGCTTGCACCACAACCCCTACCCGGTCTTCCTGGAGGCCACTTCCGATCCCATCGACCTAGCTGTGGTACTGGGGGGAGATGGGTCGGTGTTGGCGGCGGCCCGCCACCTGGCCCCCCATGGGATCCCCATTTTGCCCATTCAGTCGGGGGGCAGGCTGGGGTTTTTGGCCCAGTCAGAGCGGGTGCTGCACCAGGATCCCTGGGATCGCATCCAGGCCGGAGACTTCGTCCTGCAAGCCCGGATGATGTTGCAGGCCCAGATTTGGGAGCAAGTGCAACTGGGGCAGGGGGCTATTCCTGGCGAGGGCAAGCGGCAGGGCCGCCCGGTCAGTGACGTGTACTACGCCCTCAACGAAATGTGCCTCAAGCCCATCAACCGGGAACGCCTGCCCGCCGCCATCCTGGAAATCGAAGTCAATGGCGAGATTTTGGATCAGTACCACGGGGATGGTGTGCTGGTGGCTACACCGACGGGATCCACCTCCTACACCCTGGCAGCCAACGGCCCCATTCTGGAGCCCAGCTTTGAGGCCATCATCATCACCCCCATCTGTCCCCTCAGCTTGTCCAGCCGTCCCATCGTCATCGGCGGCACGGCTACGGTGGAGATCTGGCCCCTTGCCGATCCGGAAGGGCTGACCCGCCTCTGGAGCGATGGCGTCTTGGCCCAATCGGTCAACCCCGGCCAGTGGGTACAAATTCAACGGGCTCACCTGCCGGCCAAGCTGCTGATCCTAGAAAAAGACCTCTCCTACTTCCGCACCCTGCGAGAAAAACTGCAGTGGGCCGGCAGCCGCATCTACATCCCCACCACCAACCACCGCCCGGAAGGGGGATAAAGGGATCCTAAAGTTGGGGAGCTAGAGTAGCGGAGTTTGACTCCCCTGGAATCCTCTCCCATGAGCCTCAGACTTTACCTACTCAGACACTTTTCCAGCAGTTCAACCTAAAGCTTTAAAGAGATCCGCGACTCAAGCTTTCCAAACGCTCCCCGACGGATTCCGCTATCAAAATGAGTCTGAGGTTCACTCAATTGGGATAAATTGCAGCAGGGATCCCGTGTGGATGAGATGGGCCGGGGCAGATTTTCCATCCTGGCCGGGATGGGCCAGCAGCACACAGCGATCTTGGGGGGTGAGGTTAAACCCGACAGAGGGATCAGGCTCTCTTTTCAGTTGAGAATTGAGTTGCGGATCCCCGACAAACGTCAGTTGAGCCAAGAGGGCCAATAGGCAATCTAGATGGGCCAAATCCGTTCCGAAAGGAGTCCGCTCCTGCAAGGTGGCCAACGCCACCGGGTGGCCTTCCCGGATGAGATAGGTGAGGATCCCGGCACAGCGCTCTACGGCCCGCTCCAGCTTGTTGCGATGCGCTTCAGGGCCTTCTCCCCGCGGCTGCCAGCGGTTTTCAAAACAGAGGACAATGGCCTGGGAACGGGGACGCTCCAGCTCGCGCACGACCAGTTGATCCCGTTTGGCCGAGATCTTCCAGTGCACCGAGCGCACATCATCTTGGGGACGATAAGGCCGCAAGCTGAGATAGTCCCCCTCCTGGCCCGGCTGAGGGCGCAACCGGCTGCCGCCGCTGAACTGATCCGGCAGCAGCAAACCCTGCACAGGGGCAGGCCGAGGAAACACGATCACCGTCTGCGCATCCTCAATTTCCACTGCCTTGCGGAAGAGTTCAAAGGGAAAGCTGGTGGCAATTTCAAAGCCCTGCAGCCGCCACGCCCCTCGCCGTGAAAAAGTGTGCTGATAGAAGGTATCTAGCTTGGCGCCGGGATCCAAGCGCAAAACGTAGCTGGAAGGCCAATCGGCCCGCCTGAGCCCCTCAATGCGCTCGCTGACCTGTAGGGAAAAACTGGGCAGGCGCCGTTTGCGGTTGACCAGCGTCAGCCCCACCAAGACCGGCTGGCCGGCAAAAATGCGGCTGGGCAACTGCCGGCTCACCTCCAGATCTTTGAGGGTAAGCTCGGAGAGCATGCCGCTGAGGAGAATGAGGCTGAGCAGCATCCCCAGCACCAAGTAAAGGGGATTGTTGCCGGTGTTGAAGGCGGCAATGCTTACCAAGAGGGTGATCCCAACAAACCGCCCCCCGATGCGGGTAAAGCGGAAGCGGCGCAGAAAACGAACCCGCTGCCTTGAGGACAACTGGGGAGGGCGGATCCCCAACTTCCGCGGCCACTGCAACGATTGCAGGAGTTGAAGTGCCGTTTGGCTAAGTTTCAATAACATTTGCCTGCCTCCTCTGCAGCCCTGTACCGCTAATTCTTGCTCCCCAACCCTCCGCGCAAGAATACCCGTATCTTGCAGCGTAAAGGGATCAGGCACTAGGAGCAGGTTTGTTCGGTGAGGATTTGGGCAATGGCCGCAGCCACCCGCTCCTGTTGTTGGAGAGTCAACTCAGGAAAACAGGGCAAGGACAACACTTGAGCAGCACAGAGCTCAGCATTGGGCAGATCCCCAGGTTTGTACCCCAACTTTTTGCGGTACACCGGCTGCAGATGCAGCGGGATGGGGTAGTAAACGCGGCTGGCAATGCCCCGCTCCTGCAACTGCTTTTGCAACCGGTCGCGCCGCCGCGAGTCCGTCGAGTCGGAACCAGGCACCCGCACCGTGTACTGGTGCCACACCGAGTTGCCCCCCACCGCCACCTGGGGCAGGATCAGCCCAGGGATCCCCTGCAACAGGCGGTGATAGGACTCGGCAATCCCCTGCCGCCGCCAGTTCCACTCCCGCAGGTGGGTCAACTTAACCGACAGGATCACGGCTTGCAGCGCGTCGAGGCGGCTGTTGAGGCCGATGTGCTCGTGCTGGTATTGGCGAGTCTGGCCGTGTTCTTTAAGAATGCGAACCTTGCGGGCCAATTGTGGATCCCGGGTCACCACCGCCCCACCATCCCCTGCTGCCCCCAAGTTTTTGGTGGGAAAAAAGCTGAAGCAGCCGATATCTCCCCAGGTTCCCACCGGCCTGCCCCCCCAACAGGCCCCCACCGCCTGGGCGCAATCTTCTATCACGGCCAACCCATGTCGCCGCGCGATGGCCAGAATCTCGGTCATGTTGGCCGCCTGGCCGAACAGATGCACCGGGATCACCGCCTTGGTGCGGGGGGAAATGCTCTTTTCCAGAAGCTGGGGATCCAGGTTAAAAGTGCAGGGATCCACATCCACAAACACCGGCCGTGCCCCCACCAAGTCGATAGCCTCGGCGGAGGCAAAAAAGCTAAAGGCAGTGGTGATCACCTCGTCACCTGCTTGGATCCCAAGGGCGCGCAAGGCCAGCACCAAAGCATCGGTGCCGGAATTGCAGCCAACAGCCTCCAGGTCCCCGCCGCCAAGAAACCGGGAGAATAGCTCCTCAAAACGCCGCACCGCCTCTCCCCCGATGTACTGGCCTGAGGCCAGCAACGCCTCCACCTCGGGCAGAAGGGTTTCAGCCAGAGCGCGGTATTGCAAGGTCAAGTCCAGCAGCGGAATAGGCTCATCCGTCACGGTGCTGCCTTTTGGGAAGGTAGCGGCCACAGCCCATTATCGAGGATGAGAGCTTTCGACACTCCCACCAACTAAAGAAAGCTGGAGAATTCTTACCCAGTCCGTTGCTGGAGTCGTAAAGGCGTTGTCAAGCCGCCTCTAGACAGCTCTCACAGCCCTGTCCCGCTAGCGCAAGCAAGGACATAATGCCAAGGCTCTGCTTGGTTTGTCTTGCTTAGCTGCCGGCTAGGTTTTTCACGAAGGTAGGTCAGTATGTACAGTGTAGCAGAGAGAGAAATCAGCGATTAAAATCGCCTATGCCTCTTCCCTGAGGCGGAAAAGCTGATTTTCGGCGTCCACAACGCTCTGGCCCCAAGTGATTCTTCCCTTATCTTCGCTACAAGTGGACTGCTGGGATCCCAGCCCACTCCGAATCTATCCCAATCTGAGATAGAGTAAACGCGGTACGTCCCTGGCCAGGGATTCCCTAGGTCGGCTACAGCTATCGACAGGATGTTCTATGCAGGTTGCTTCTCAAGCAGTTCTCGGCAAAGCCCCTTTGGCCCCCCGAATTCTCGCTTTGGTGCCGGGAGGGATTGGCGACCAAATTCTTTTTTTTCCCACCCTGGCAAGTTTGCGGCAGCGCTTTCCAGAAGCGGAGCTAGAGGTGTTGGTGGAGCCGCGGGCGGCAGCTGCCTACGAGGTTTGTCCCTCGGTGAATCGGGTGCTAACCTTTCCGTTTAAAGAGCAGCTCTCGTTGGGAGATATCAGCGATCTGCTGGGGCGAATCCGGGAACGGCAGTACGATGCGGTGCTGAGCCTGGGCAGAAGCTTAGGGGTCAAGCTGCTGCTTTGGCTAACTGGGATCCCGAAGCGGGTTGGCTATGCTCCACCAGGGCCTGGGCGACCTTGGCTGACCGACCCGGTGCCCCTGAAGCCGGCCCAATATGCAGCGAGCATGTATCACGACCTGCTGCAGGGGTTTGGCATCACTGCGACGGCAGGCCTGCCTCAGGTTCGCCTAAAGAAGACAGACCTGGAGTGGGCCGAGCAGGAACGCAAGCGCCTGCTGGGGGATGCTGCCCAAGATTACGTGCTGTTACATCCCGGCGCCAGCCAACTGTCCCAGGAGAAGGGAATTCAGAAAATCTACCCCCCCGCCAGCTGGGTCAAGGTCATCAAGGGCTTCCGGGAAAAGCGGCCGGAGCTGCCGCTGGTGCTGCTGCTGGGGCCAGAAGATGAGCAGCTGGCGGAGGGCTTTCTGTCGCAACTGCCGGATCTGCCGGTGAGCCGCCCTCCCCACCTGGGCCAACTGGCGGCCTTGATTGCTGGCTCCACCCTGCTGTTGTGTACCGACAGCGCCCCCATGCACCTAGCAGTAGCCACCCAAACTCCCCTGGTGGCTGTGTTTGGCCCCACTGAGCCGGAGCGGCTGCTGCCTTCCGAAGGGCCGTTCCGCGCCGTCAAGGCCGCCAATGGGGTGATTGACTCCATTGCCCCTGAGCAAATCCTAGAGGTGATCTTCCCCGGCTAGAAGCAGGGCTTGCCATGCGGACGAAGGGACTTGAACCCTTACGCCTTGCGGCACTAGATCCTAAGTCTAGCGCGTCTGCCATTCCGCCACGTCCGCAAAAGCTGGCCCCCTAGGCCGGTTGTCAGCCGACTCGGATCCCGCTCAATTATGCTAACCCAAGCCGGCTCTGGCTAACCCGGCAACTGGGCAACGGCGACCTTCAGCTGATACATTCACGCTGAACTCTCCTGAACATGGTTCAGGAAAGAAGCGATCGCATCCTGCCTATCTCTGAGCAGGAAGGCGGTATCCCGCAAAGCCCTGAGGAATACCCCCCGAGCGCTTTCCCCCTTCACTTCCCGGCAACCGTTGCGGTGGACTCAAGGATCAGGGGGAAACTTGGTCTACTATATCCCTCTCAATGACTTTTGCCAAACCGCTTAAAGCTCAGTAAATTCAGCAAAGTTCAGGGTTTTGGGGGTTAGAGGCATGCTCCTCTGTGGCGTCCAAAACCACCCAGCCTTGCCCCCCTGCCCGCTTCCACAGCTCAAAGTGCAGGTGTGGCCCGGTTACCGCCCCGGTTGCCCCCACATAGCCGATCACGGATCCCTGTTCCACCACTTCCCCGGCTCTTACCGCGACTTCGGACATGTGGCCGTAGCGGGTGCGCCGACTGCCGCCATGGTCCAGCACAACCGTAATTCCCAGGCCTCCCAAGGATCCCGCGCTCACCACCTTGCCGCTCAACGCAGCCAGGATTGGCGTGCCCAGGCTGGCCCCCAGATCCACGCCGGCATGGAACTCTGGCTGGCCGCGGATGGGGTGAATTCGCATGCCAAACCCAGAGGTAATCGGCACGGGGTGGGGCAAAGGATAGAGCAACTGTTCTTCACCTGTCGCCAATTCGGGCAATGCCGGCGCTGGCGGCTTAGGCGTTTGGGGTTGGCTGGGATCCTCAATACGAATCTCTTCGCCTGGCATGAGGATGATGCGGCGACCGGAGCTGCGCTCCATCAGCACCACCGGCACCCCACTTTCCGGCTGAGCATCGACGGCCAAGTTCTGGGTTGCTGGCGGCTCCATAATAATTTCCCGCCCCACCACCGTCTCTGCGCGGGTTTCTGCCTCCAGGGTTGGAGAGCTGCCAGGTTTGGACGCCAAGCCTGGAGACTCTGGGCTGCCCGCCGGCAGGGGAATGGCACCATCCAACAGCAGGGCTTCTGCTCCAGGGGTGTCCAGAGCCGGGCCTATTGAGGGAGGAGGGGGCAGAGGATGGAGTTGCGTCTGCGCCAGCAGAGCGGTGGAAGAGAAGCAGAGCAGCAGGCCCAGTCCCAACCCTAAGCCCAGGCCCAGCCGCCGCAGCAGCCGCGCCCTTCTCGCCAACCGGCTGCCTGGCCGGGAGAGAAGACGCAGCCAAAAAGACTTTGCCGACATGCGCAAGGGATCCAACACGGGTCACTCAGGAGGAAACGAAGGGCCACTGGCAAGAGACGCTTGATAGCTCAGGCGCACCTGGTCGGGAGAAAGGACGAGGATCTGTCCTCCTGGAGTTTGTACCCGCAGCCTGCCATCCTCGGCAAGGCCCAAAACCGTAGCCGACGCCTCACCAGGGAGCCATTGGACTTGCGGCTTCACCGTCCAGGCTTCGTACCTGGAGCGCACAGGGGCAAACCCCTCCTGCAGCCAGATCTGAAACCCGCGCCCCATCCCCTGCAAAACCCAGGCGGCAACTGCGGTGCTGTCCTGCCGGGATCCCAGAATTTCTGCCAAGGCAATCCCGCCAGCGGGCACGGGATTGTTGACATTGACCCCAACGCCGGCCACCAGCCCCAGCAGTTGCCCTCTCTCCCCAAAGCGGCTCTGCACCAAGAGGCCACCCAGCTTGCGCAGAGAACCCGGACACTGCTCATCCACCACCACCAGGTCGTTGGGCCATTTCAGCCGCAGCGGGATCCCCAGTTTCTGTCGTAGGCTATCCACAACACCCCAGGCCAGCGTCAGGGTCAACTCCAGCAGCGAATGCCGCAGAGGCGGGGATCCCAACCAGACCGACAGATACAGCCCCCCCGGCTCCGAGTGCCACACCCGCCCGTGCTGGCCCTGTCCTGCCCGTTGGCGGGTGCTGACCAAAACCGTGCCCGGCGGCAGGGGCTGAGGAAACTGGCGCCCCCACTGCAAAAGCAGCCGGTTGGTGGAGTCGGTTGTCACCACCTGCAAGAGGTGGTGGCCCCATGCCCCCTGGCCCACCAGGGATCCCAGCCGCGAGGGGGAGAGCATGGCTAAGTCCCCCCAGCCCTAGCTCAACACGATATCTTCTGCCGGGCGTTGGGCCAACCGCTTCAGATTTTGATAGCGCAACATGTCCAGCAGGTCGTTGCCGGAGCGCCCCTCCAGACGGGCCTCCACGTGCAGCGCCTGCCCCAGCGCCTCCACCGCCTGCAGCCGTGGGATCCCGCGCAACACCAGGCGATCCACGGCGTAGGCATCGGCAGCCAGAAGACGGCGGTCGTTGGTCTGGTCGCGGCGCAACTGCCAAAGCGCCAAGCCGCTCAACCCTCCCGAAACCGTCGCCCCCACCGGGTCTTGCTGCACGACCTCGAAGATCAGGCTCAGCCCTCCCAGAGCCGCTATGGCCAGGTAAAAGTCGATCTGCCGCGAGGCTGCCCGGCTGTAGTAGCCCACCTTGTGGAGAAACAGCCCTGCCCGCTGCAGGGGAGTGAACTGTCGCCACTCGTAGGGTTTGATGAACAGCCGCATCTGCCGTTCCCAGGGCATCTGTCGGCGGCCCTTGATCACCACCGTCTGCCGCTCCGAGGCCGGCAAGATCTTCACGCTCTCCCGCATGCTGGCGGGCAGCAGATCCAGCAGGCGATCGATCTCAGCCTGGTCGAGAACGTAGTTGTCGTAGCTGTAGTACTCCGAGTTCATGCCGGGCCTACTCCTGAGCTTAATCCCATCGCCTGACGCATCTCTCGCACTGCCCGCTCCAATCCCACCAGCACCGCTCGACTGATGATGCTATGGCCGATGTTCAGCTCTTCTATGCCAGGGATCCGGGCCACCGGGCCGACGTTCCAGTAGGTGAGGCCGTGTCCGGCGTTCACCCGCAAGCCCAGTTGAATCGCCTGTTGGCTGGCCTGCCGCAGTTGGGCCAACTCCGCCTCTTGCTGCGCCTCCGAGGATGCCTCCGCATAGCGTCCCGTGTGCAGTTCCACCCAGCGGGCCCCCACCTGGGCAGCGGCGGCAATTTGGATGGGATCGGGATCGACAAACAAGCTGACGGGAATGCCGGATCCCTGCAGTTGGCTTACCACCTCGCTAAGACGCGACACCTGCCCGGCCACATCCAGACCGCCCTCGGTGGTGACCTCTTCTCGCCGCTCGGGCACTAGGGTGACATAATCGGGCTTGATCTCCAGGGCGATGGCCACCATCTCGTCGGTGGCGGCCATCTCCAAGTTGAGGTGGGTGCGCACCGTCTGGCGCAGTAGCCGCACATCCCGCTCCTGGATATGGCGGCGATCCTCGCGCAAATGCACCGTGATCCCATCTGCCCCTGCCAACTCGGCGATCACCGCCGCGGCCACCGGATCCGGCTCTACGGTGCGGCGAGCCTGGCGCAGGGTGGCGACGTGGTCGATGTTAACTCCCAGACTTAACAAGGCTCAACTTCTTTCACTGTAGCTGGTGATGAATGCTCCTAGTATTACATTATTCATTACTTGTGCCGGTCAGACGAGTCAGGGTATTGCGGGGCGCAGAGCTAAGGGGCACAGGCTTTATGATCGAGAACGACACCTCGCCCCTCCGGGATCCACTGCGGGCTTGCCATGACCAATCCAGATACCTCTTTGGCGGTGGGACAACACTCCATTGTTGACCGGGCGCGGGTGCCGGTCCTGATTGCCCAATACCTGCCGGTAGAAATCTGCATCTACTACCAGGTTGTGCCCCTCGCTCTGGACACCGACAGCTTGATCTTGGGCATGGTGGATCCCCAGGATTTGGCAGCCCTGGACTACGTGAGCAAAATGCTGGCTTACTCCCAGATCTCGGTTGAGCCAGTTCCGATTACGCTGGAGCAGCAGCAGGAGTTAATTGCCCACTACTTCAGCCATCCGCCGAGCCCGGCAGAGGTGGAGCAGCTACGCCTCCAGGCCCAAGCCAGCCGCACCACCCCAGAAGTCCCCGCTCCCGTGGCCGAGCCGCCCAGCCGACTGACCCCCACCCAGCCGCTGCCGGCACGGCCAACTGCTCCGCCCCTTCCTGTTGACGAATCGGAAGAGACGGCGCAGCAGTTGCTGAACTCGATGCTGCGGCGAGCTTTGGAGGAGAAAGCGGAGCAAATTTTTGTTGAACCCCAGGAGGGGTTGGTGTGTCGGGTGCGCTACCGCCAGCAGGGGATTTTGCGGGATCTATTTAAGGATCTCTCGGAGTCGATACGGGCAAAGTTGATCGCCGCCATGAAGCGGATGATGGCCCTGGATGCAGGGCTGATCGGGGAGCCCCAGCAGGCGGAAGCAGAGCGGATGTATCGGGGGGAGCCGCTGGTACTGCAATTGCGCATCATTCCCCAGCGCTCCAAGAGTGGCCAGGTTTCCTCCTCCAGGGAAGGCGCCATCCTCAGCATTCTGCGAGGGGAGACCCTCCACAAGTATCAGCAAGGCCAAAACCGCCTCCGCGTCTCCGAGACTGTGGCTTTGGCCCAGCAGGCCCATCAACTGCTGCAACAACTGCAAGCTGCCCTCAGCACCACAATCGAGAAGCTGAAGCAATACCCCACCCCCCCCGGCAGCGACTGGCCCCTGATGACAGAAATGCTGGCGGCCATTCAGGCCCAAGCCCAGATGATCGCCATCCGCCAGCAGGACTGGGAAAAACTCAATTCCGGCAGTTGATCTCCTATGGGCATTTGGATACAGGCCGGGCCACTGCTCTCCTGCCCCAATCCCTGCCCGTAGGAATCCAGAAGCCTCTCCTCCTCGCTCCAGGCGTCCCATTCCCACGACAACCTGAGCGGCTTCTTCCTAGCGGGATCCCTCCCGCAACAGCACCAAAATCACCCCGGCAATAATGCTGATGGTGGCCCCGGCAATCAGGCTGGTGGCCAGACGTTCCAGCCGTTCCCCAATGGTTTGGGCGGTGTCGAACTTAAAAGTGAGCTTTTCGACGTCACCCGAGAGCTTCTCGACCCGCTCCGAGAGCTTTTGGGTATCTCCTGAGAGCCGATCGATCCGATCCAGAATCTCCCCTTGTTGTTGGGTGAGGCGAGCTATTGCTTGGCTGTTGGTTTCAACCAGCCGCTCGACCCGCTCTAGGCGCTCTTCTGTCGAAATCGTCATGGGGCTTGGAAGTCACGAGCAGGGTATCTCCGCCTATCGATCCTAGGCTACTCCCGGCCTTTTGTCTCTCTAGCGTCAGCTTGACCGGACAGCCTCTGCTCCTACTGCCTCGGTTGAGTGCGATAATCTGGAGATCGTGCAGTCTTGTGCGCTAGCCGCCATGTCGTCAAAAGATCCGACGTCTTTGCCCCAGCCCAAGCTGCCGCCAGGAGAAACCTCCGCTGGCTCCAGATCCCGCGCTTGGTGGCAGGCTCAGCGGGAGAACTTGCTGACAGTGGTGCTGGCGCTGCTGTTAGCCTTCGGCATTCGCACCTTTGTGGCGGAAGCACGTTGGATCCCCTCCGATTCGATGCTGCCCACCCTAGAAGAAGGAGATCGGCTGGTGGTGGAAAAGATCAGCTACCGCTTCAGCTCCCCCAGACGGGGCGACATCATCGTCTTCTACCCGCCTGCCAAGCTGAACTTCGACGGTGCCTACATCAAGCGGGTGATCGGCCTGCCGGGGGATCGCATCCGCATTGCCGATGGCAAGGTGATCGTCAACGGCATCCCGCTCCAGGAGGACTATATCTACGCTCCCCCCAATTACTCCTGTCCGGGCGAGCGCTGCCCCGGCGTGCCCAACCAGGGATCCGAATTTCTCGTCCCCCCCGGCTCCTATTTTGTGATGGGGGACAACCGCAACGACAGCCAAGACTCCCATGTGTGGGGATTTTTGCCGGAAGAGAACATCATCGGCAACACCATCTTCCGCTTTTGGCCCCCCAATCGCCTGCACTTTTTCACCCCGCCAGAGTATCCGGAGCTCTCTTCTGAAGGGGCGCAGGCCTCGGGGAGTCGAACCTAAACCTGGGAAAACCTCTCAGCGGGCCCGCTCCAGCACATAGTCCACCATCTGAAACAAAGCTCGGCGGGCTACCGAATCGGGGAGAACTTCCAACGCCTCAGCAGCCCGACGGGCATAGTCTCGCGCCAACTCGCGGGAGCGCGGGATCCCATTGCTCTGGTAAACCCACTCCAGGGCCTGCTGGAGATCCTGGGGTTCGGCCAGCTCTCGGAGGATCAGCTCTCGCATCTGGGGAAACTCCTCCAGGGCGAACAAAACCGGTGCCGTCAAGTTGCCCTGGATGAGGTCAGATCCCACCGGCTTACCGAGCATCTCTGCCGAAGCGGTGAAATCCAGCAGGTCGTCCACGATTTGGAAGGCAATGCCCAGGTCGCGGCCAAAGTCGAAGAGGCGATCGGCCACCTCAGGACTGACCCCGCTCAGCAGCCCGGCGGCCTTAGAACTGCCGGATATGAGGGAGGCGGTTTTGTAGAAGCTCTTGGCCAGGTACTCTTCCAAGGACACATCCGGGTCGAAGCGGGTGAGGCTCTGGCGCACCTCGCCCTCCGGCAGATCCATGATCACCTTGGACAGGAGCTTCACCACTTCCAGATTGTCCAGGTTAGCCAAATACCAGGCAGCTTGGCCGAAGAGGTAGTCCCCCGCCAGCACCGCTACGCGGTTGTCGAAAAGGGTATTTACTGTGTCGATGCCCCGCCGCACATCGGCAGTGTCGATGACATCGTCGTGCACCAAGCTGGCCGTGTGGATCATCTCGGTAATTTCCGCCAGGCGCCAATGCTGCGGGGTAATCTCCCCATCCGGCGTAGTAGCCCGCGCAATCAACAGCACAATCGCCGGTCGGATCCCTTTCCCCCCCGCCGAAAACAGATGTTCGGCAGCCATGGCCAGAATTGGGTGTTTGGCGCTAACCAGCCGCGACAGATTCTGGCGTAAACGCTCCAGATCCGCTTCTACAGGGCCAAAGGGGGAGAGCACAGAGGTCATGGAGCCAAAGTATGAGAGGTTTTACAAAATTTCATATCTCCCCTTATTGTAGAGCACCCCAACGTTCTCGGGGAAAAGCGAGCGGTATCATGCAAACAGTCCTCTGCTTTTTTATGTCGGATCCCGTTCCCCCAGTGCCAACCGGCTCTGTCCCCCCCCTCCCTGCAGAACCCGATTGGGAGGAGGAGTGGGAGCTTGCACTGGAGCGGCCACCTCTATCGGGGCGAGCCCAGCCTCACCACCATGACCCGCAGTCGCGGCGCAAGCTGATCCATCGTCTGGCTCGCATCGAGGGGCATGTGCGCGGGATCCGCTCCATGATCGAGCAGGATCAGCCCTGTCCGGATGTGCTGCTGCAGATTGCCGCTGTCAAGGGGGCACTGGATCGGGTGGCGCGCCTTATTCTTGACGATCACATCCGTCACTGCATCCGCCACGCCATCGAAAGTGGCAACATCGAGGTGGAACTGGAAGAGCTGCAGCGGGCCCTGGATCGCTACATCAGCTAGTGGATACAAGCCTTTCCCATGGGGGTGGGCTGGGCTTTGCTCAAGCCAAGGCTAGCTGTTGCCGTCGGCAGCGTAGCGCTCCAGCAGAGCGGCGCTTTTCAGTTGCCATTGCAGGCCCATGAAGGCCCAGTCCAAGAACTCGTTGATCTCCTCCTGGCTGAACTGCATGGCTTTGCCGATCTCGAAAATCAGGGCCTCTTCTTTTTCCGCCAGCTCGTTGTTGACCACCGCCATCGCCGCCAAATCTCTCAGGATCAAGGCTCCGGCTGCATTGTGTAGAGGAGGGATCCGGCTGAGGTCTAGGGTTGCGCCTGTCTCGTCGGCCAGATAGCTTTGGGCCACCTGTTTTTCGACGCCCATCCCTTCTGCAATTTGCAGGAAAAAGTTGCTCTCCTCTTCGTCCAACTGGCCGTCCACGCGGGCCACCGCGATCAAGGCTTTGAGGTAGAGCTGGCGCTGCTCATCTGTCAAGTCGGCGTAGTTGACCATAGGGGTTGCTGCTGAGCTTGGGTTTCCTCTTCAACTTTGCCACGAAGATGCCACCTGGTGTCGATTCGACCCTTTTTCAGCCGAGGAAAAATCGATTACAATAGAGGGCCTGTGTCATAGCTAGCCGCCAAGACTTCCGCTGGGATGTGGGAAGGGGCGGCAACTTGGCTTGCTTCATCTTTTTTTCTCTTGGTAACCCTTTACAGCTTGCGGAGCACCCCCGAGGAGCAGACACCCCATGGTTAAATTGCGGCTCAAGCGCTACGGAAAAAGACGGCAACCCACTTATCGCATCGTCGCCATCGAAAGTAAGGCCCGCCGCGAGGGTCGTCCGCTGGAGGAGTTGGGCTACTACAACCCGCGCACCAAGGAGACGGTTCTGGAGACGGCAGGCCTGCTCAAGTGGTTGCGTTGTGGCGCTCAGCCTACAGATACGGTGGACAGCCTCCTCAGGAAGGCCGGCATCTACGAGATGCTCAAAGCCGGCGAGGGCGGAGTGGTTGCCGCGATTCGCATCCCGGCTATCGCCAAGCCGGAGGCTGGGATCCCTGATCCGGCGCCGTCCACAGAGGAGCCTGCCGCTGTTTGCGAGGCCTCTGCCGAGATGGCAGGGCAACCGGGGGAAGTCGAGCCGGCTGGGGCGGCAGCGGAACCGAACTCCCAGGAGCCGGAGCCTGAGGAGGAAAAGCCTCAGGTTGAGGCCTAGGGTCGGCTACGCTTTCGGTTAAGCTTGGCTCGGCAGTTGTTCTTCCCTGTCGTCTAGCTCCCCATGCCGGATTACGAGGCCCTTGTCCATCTCCTGATCGAGCCGTTGCTCAGCGGTGGCCCGCCGCAAATGGATGTGGAAACCACTTGTGGCGGGCGCAAGGTATGGCTGCGGCTGGCTTTTGACCCCAAGGATCGCGGGCGGGTGTTGGGGCGAGGCGGGCGCACCCTGCAGGCCATTCGGCAGGTAATGATGGCGGCAGCTCAGTTGGCGGGGCAATCGCTGTACATCGACATCTACGGAGAGTCTGGAGAGCGGGAATGAGCCAGATCCTTACCTTCTTGGGCAAAGGGGGCACAGGCCGGAGCACCCTGGCCGTGGCAGCGGCCCGGGCAGCAGCCCAGCAGGGGCGGCGGGTGCTGTTGGTGGGCCATCAGCCGGGGTCGGGGCTGGAGATGCTCTTGGGCGGGATCCCGCTTTCCGGCGAGCCGGTAACCATTGCCGCCAATTTAAGTGTGGTGCAGTTGCGCACAACTCAGCTCCTGGAGCAACACTGGACGGCGGCCAAGGAGCTGGAAGCCCAATACGTGCGCACTCCCTTTTTCCGGGAGATCTACGGCCAGGAGCTGGGGGTGTTGCCGGGGATGGATCAGGCCCTGGCTCTGGAAGCCCTGCGTCGCTACGATGCCAGCGGCCAGTACGACTGTATTCTCTACGATGGGCCGGGGGATCTGACCACCTTGCGGGCTTTTGGGATCCCGGAGGTGGCCAGTTGGTACTGGCGGCGGGCTTCTAAAGCTTTTTTGGGCTCCGACTTGGCCAAAACCCTGCGCCCTTTCGTCGAGCCCCTGCTGCGATCGGTCAGCACAGTGGAGTTCTCGTCTTTAGAGGATCTGTCGAATCGGCTGGGGGGGATGACCAACATTTTCGAGGAGGGACGCCAGGCCATCGCCGATCCTCGTCGCGTGTTGGCCCACCTGGTAACCACCCCGGATCCGATGGCCGTGCAGACTGCCCGCTACCTCTGGGGCAGCGCCCAGATGGTGGGGCTGACGGTGGGTGGCCTCTGGGTCATGCCGCTGGTTCCTGGGGAAGTGTCGGCTGCCGATTTTTCTCCGCTGCCTGTGCGCATCCTGCCGCGGCGCCAGGGATCCGATTGGTCGGCTTTGGAAGAGGCGGTAGGAGGGATTTTCGCGGTGCCGCAGGTGCCGCCGCCGGTGGCCATCGACGAGGGAGCCCGTACCGTCAAGCTGTTTATTCCCGGCTTCAGCAAGGCCCAGATCGAGCTGAGCCAGTCGGGGCCGGAACTGACCATCACCGCCGGGGATCAGCGGCGCAACTTGTTCTTGCCCCCCAGCTTGGCAGGCCGGCAGGTAACCGGGGCCAAGTTTCAGGAGCCTTTCTTAGTCATCACCTTTGGCTAGGCCATCGCGCCAGCGGAGGAGAAGGCGATGTTGGCCAAGCGGATCATTCCCTGCCTGGATGTGGCGGCGGGGCGGGTGGTCAAAGGGATCCGGTTTGTGCAGTTGCGCGATGCCGGGGATCCGGTGGAGCTGGCCCAGGCCTACGACCAGGCGGGAGCTGACGAGCTGGTTTTTCTAGACATCACCGCCACTCACGAAGAGCGGGAAATCTTGCTGGAGGTGGTGCGGCGCACGGCGGAGCAGGTGTTTATCCCCCTCACGGTGGGAGGTGGGATCCGCGATCTGGAAGGGATCCGGCAACTGTTGAGGGCCGGGGCCGACAAGGTGAGCCTCAATTCGGCGGCAGTCCGGGATCCGGATCTGGTCACCCAGGCCAGCCGTCGGTTTGGATCCCAGTGCATCGTGGTGGCCATCGACGCCCGTGCCAAACCTCAGGGTGGCGGTTGGGAAGTGTACGTGCGCGGGGGGAGGGAGCCGACGGGCCTGGACGCGGTGGAGTGGGCCAAAACCGTGGCCGAGCGGGGGGCGGGGGAGATCTTGTTGACCAGCATGGACGCCGACGGCACCCAAGCGGGCTACGACTTGGAGCTGACCCGCCGCGTGGCCGAGGCGGTGGCGGTGCCGGTGATCGCCTCAGGGGGGGCAGGGGAATGTGCCCACATCCGCCAGGCTCTGCAAGAGGGGGGAGCAGAAGCAGCCCTGTTGGCCTCGCTGCTCCACTACGGCCAGTTGACAATTGCCCAGATCAAAGCCGATTTGGCCGCCCACGGCATTCCGGTGCGTCGCTAAACCTGGAGAGTTTGCCCATGCAGGATCTGGCCGATCTCCTGCCCCATGTCAGCCGCCTTGCGGAAACAGCCGGGCAGGCCATTTTGGAGATCTATCGGCAAGATCAGATCCGGGTCAGGGACAAGGCCGACTCCTCCCCCCTCACCGAAGCCGATCTGGCCGCCCACCACTTGATCCTGCGGGGCCTGCAAGATCTGACCCCCGGCCTCCCCGTGCTCTCGGAAGAATCCGGCGGGATCCCGTATCCGGAGCGGCAACAGTGGCGGCAGTTCTGGCTGGTGGATCCCTTGGACGGCACGCGCGAGTTTATCGGGCGCAGCGGCCAGTTCACCGTGAACATCGCCCTCGTCGAGGCAGGGATCCCCATCTTAGGCGTCGTCCATGCCCCCGCTCTCGGCCTTACCTACAGGGCTGTGCAAAGGCTGGGGGCCTATAGAGGAGATCAGCCCATCCGGGCCCGCCCGCCCGCCCAGGCCCCTCTGCAAGTGGTGGCCAGCCGCTCCCACCGCGGCCCGGAGACGGAGCAATTTCTCGAGCGGCTGCGGCGGCGCTACGGTTCCCTCGAGGTGAAGTCGGTGGGCAGCGCCCTGAAACTCTGCCTTGTGGCCGAGGGATCCGCCCATCTCTACCCCCGCTTCGACCCAACCATGGAGTGGGATACTGCTGCTGCCCACTGCATCGTCGAGCAAGCCGGGGGAAGCGTCACCGATCTAAAAGGGGATCCCTTGCGCTACAACAAGCCTGATCTGCACAACCCGCCCTTTGTGGCGGCTGCCGCCGATGCAGCCCAACTGTGGCAGGAGCTGGTTCCCTAGAAAGCCTGGGATTACATGCCCATCTCGGTGGGGTTGAACCCCTCCGGAAACTTGGTGTACTCATCGTAGAGGGCGCCGCGAAAACGGGTGTTGGTGATGATGGCTCCCCGCAGATCGGCGCCAATTCGCAAATCGGCGCGGCTGAGATCGGCCTCGCTAAGGTCGGCCCTGAGCAACTTGGCCCGGTAGAGGTTGGCCCCCCGCAGATCGGCCTTGACCAGCTTGGCCCCAATGAGGTTCACCCGCCGCAGTTTGGCTCCGCGCAGGTCGGCCCCTGAGAGATCTGCGCCCGACAGATCCCCCTCGCGCAAATCCGCCCCACTTAAGTCGGCATCCCGCAGGACAATGCCCCTCAAGTTCGCGCCGCTCAACTGGGCTCCGCTCAGGTTGGTTCCAGAAAAATCCCGCCGGCCAGACGCATAAGCCTGCAACAGTTGCTTGGCGTCCAGCAGAGGTTTGATACTCGCTGTGGTCATCGCTGTTTGTTTCTCTCGCAAAAACGCAGAAGGCTACCCTAACCCCACCAGAGGCAGGCCAAGAGCTCTTCTGGGCTAGCTTACCACTCTGTGTCCCCCTGCTTAGGATACCCCAACGCCCCTGAGCCCAGAGGAGACACTCTCAAGAAGACGCTACCTCCCATTCGTTCAAAGCCGGTCGATTTCGCGGCGTAGATTTTCTAGCTCTACATCTACCTCGCTCTCGCTGGTGGCAGCAGATTGATCTCTCGGCAGAGCTTTCTGCTCTCCGGCGGGCAATTGGCCCCCCATCGCCGCTTTCAGCATCATCAGCTCGTGATCGATGTCCGAGCCACCTGCTTCCAAAGCGGCAAACTGTCGCTCCAAGTTGTCCACCGCCAGCTCGGCCACGGCCGCCGACTGAGCTTCCAGGGCGTTTACCTTCTCTTCCATACGCTCGAAAGCCGCGAAGGCACTGGTGGCGTCCACCCGTCCGATAACCTGGTTAATTTGTTGGGAAGCTTTGGCCGCCCGAGCCCGCGCGATGAGCATATCCTTTTTGGTCTTGGCCTCGGCGATCTTGCTCTCCAGCTTGGTCATGTTGGCCTTCAAGACTTCCACCTGTTTGGTCTGCTCATCCAACTGCCGCTTCAGGCTCTGGGCGGTTTCGGCAAAGGTTTTCTTGCGCACCAGCGCTTCGCGGGCCAGGGCCTCGTTGTTGTTGCGCAGGGCCAACTCGGCGCGCCTTTGCCACTCGTCGACGTTCTGCTGCGCCTGCTCGTACTGCCGCTCGATCCGCTTCTGGGCAGCAATGGCCTGGGCAACTGCCTGCCGCATTTGGTAGTGATCCTCAGACATGTCCTGAATGGTTTGGTTCAGGATTTTCTCCGGATCTTCGGCACTGCTGATCAGCGCGTTGAGGTTGGCTCTGATGATCCGGCTGACCCGATCGAACAATCCCATCGGTCGTTTCCCCCTCTCGCAGTTTGACCTAATGCTACCCTTGCCACGCCGGCGCCTTCCAGGGCTCCTACTCCAGTATAGGGATCCCTGGCCGGGATCCGAAGAAATTGGCCGTAACCCCAGACCAACGCTCCAGCCCTCCAAAACAGCCGCTGCAGAGAGGAGCCCGTCCCCCCCTGGATTTTCGCAGGTTGCATGGAATTGTCGGGATCCCTGAAAGCCGAGAGGGTTTGCCGGACAAGGCCTTTTCGAACTTTGGCAGAGCATGCCTCTAACCCCCAAAACCCTGAACTTTGCTGAATTTACTGAGCTTTAGGCGGTTTGGCAAAAGTCATTGAGAGGGATATAGTAGACCAAGTTTCCCCCTGATCCTTGAGTCCACCGCAACGGTTGCCGGGAAGTGAAGGGGGAAAGCGCTCGGGGGGTATTCCTCAGGGCTTTGCGGGATACCGCCTTCCTGCTCAGAGATAGGCAGGATGCGATCGCTTCTTTCCTGAACCATGTTCAGGAGAGTTCAGCGTGAATGTATCAGTCTTTGGGATCCTCTGACAATGGGCTGTGCTGGAATCGAACCAGCGGCTCCCACCGTGTCAAGGTGGTACTCTACCTCTGAGTTAACAGCCCTCGCTGAAGATGCGGCTGCGCATCTGCCCAAGGGTTGGAAATTGATGATATCACATCTGCAAGCCACTTCGAGGCCCACTCCTTGCCGCTCGGGGCTGCCAAGACGACGACTTCTATGGCCTTGTCCATCCCCTCCTACACTTGTGCCTGGCCCAGCGCAGGCGGGGATCCCATCTGCACAAGCGGCACTTCTCCCAGGTGTCGATACAGGACATTGTGCAGCAGCGCCATCTCTACCATCCGCAGAGGAGCTATCAGTCTTTTGCCGAGATGCAACGCTCCTGAGCTTAAGAGTCAGTCGTCGCGGCACAGGGATCCAATACGAGCTTGGCAGGTGGCGATTTCTTCGGGGGTGAGGTTATCCCAGTTAACATCGCGGCGCAGCACCAGGCCGTTGTGGCCGGTGATGAAGCGGGGCAGTTCGGCTTGGTCGATCACGCTCAGATCCCGCATGTGGTAGGTGGTGTAGTAGGTAACCTCCGGAGCGTCGAAGTCCACATCGATGAGGGTAAGGGTCTTGCGGGGGGGCAGGGGGCTATTCAGGAGGGGGCGGGGGCCGGAGCCGAGGATGCCGCAATGGAGCAGTTGCAGTTGCCCCTTGTGGCCGGGGTAGTAGCCGTGGTGGTGGCCGCTGATGTAAGTGTGGACGCGATATTTCTCCAGCAGGGCCCGTTTGGCGTCTGCCTCCAGCAGCACCTCTCCCGGATCGTCGCGTCCGACGGTAATCGCATAGAGAGGTAGGTGACCGATGACGATGCGCAACTTGGCCTTCTGGGCTCGTTCGCTGGCCAGCGCCGCTTCTGCCCAGGCCATCTGTTCCGGCGGGATGTAGTTGCAGGTGGCATCCCAAACTAAGTAAAACACCCCGTCTTTTTCGAAGGTGTAATAAAAGGGAAAGTCGCCTCGATCCACAAAATTCAAACCGGGATCGTGGGCCGGGTCGTTCCAAAACTCGCGGGCCAGATCCCGTTCTTTTTGGAAGAGAAAGCCCCCGCGCGTGCTGCGGGCACAGGACGCATCGTGGTTGCCCAGCGTGAAGCCGTAGGGCAGTTTGGCAGCACGAAGCGGGCCGGCCACATGCCGGTCAAAGGCTGCCCACATGGCGCGGATGCGCTCCTCCGACAGGCGGGGATCTTGGCCAGCCACCATGTCCCCTCCCCCCAAGACGATATCCGGCTGGAAATAGGGGATGAGGCGGATGGCCCGATCCACCTCCGGGTCGTAGTCCACCGAGCCGTAGATGCCATTCAGGTCGCTGATCACCATCAGGCGCAGATCGCGGCGGGCTGGGATGTAAAGGCCCCGGGGAGCTTCCGGATGGGGGACAACTGTGGGCGTAGGCCGAGGGGTAGGAGGCGGGGAAGCAGGGGATCCCATCTCTGCGGATAGAGGCACAGAAGCAGGGCGCTGCCGACTGGCCCAATAGGCCCCCACCAATGCACTGCTGCCGGCCAATCCCAACAGGCCTAAGATCATTTGGCGCCGCCGCATCCCGCTTCTCCTCAACACCCCAGCGATATTCGTAGATAGGCGATATCGTATTGTAAATAACTGAAGAAAATAACTGATAATTGACGCGCTCCCGTTGGCGCCCTTTCCTCCGCACACTGCCTGGACAGGTCGATGCCCGACGGAGATCTGGAGATCAGCCTTTGGAAACTTCGATTTAGGAATGTTAAACTAGTGTGAATGAGTAACCAGCTATCTCAGACTCGGTATGACTTGAGGTTTGCCCATGCCTCGCCCTGTGGATTCTTTGGAAGCTGCTTTGGAGCGATGCCGGGAGTGCAATCTGCGCCTCAGCCGGCAGCGTCGCTATATTTTGGAACTGCTGTGGCAATGCGGCGAGCACCTTTCTGCCAGAGAGATCTACGACCGCCTCAATCGGCAGGGCAAGCCCATTGGCCACACATCCGTCTATCAAAATCTGGAGGCTCTGGCCAGCCACAACATCATCGAGTGCCTAGATCGCGCCGATGGGCGCCGCTACGGCAATCGTACCCATCCTCACAGCCATGTCAACTGCCTGGATAGCAACCGCATCCTGGACGTAGATGTGGAGCTGCCGCCGGAGCTGCTGGCCCAGGTAGAGCAGAAGACAGGCACTCGCATCCAGAGCTACCGCATTGAGTTCTATGGGGTGGAAAATCCCGGGGAAAGCTGAGCTGGCCAGCCAGTAGATTCTCGGGGCGGGATCCCGAGTTCTTCTGGAAGAGGATGAGCCAATGTCAGTAGGCTCGGTTTTGCCCTTTGCCGATCTGCGACTGGATTTGCTCAAGAGAAGCGGCGGGGGCCAGACACTTGCTGCCCCAGCACACCAACCCCACAGCTCCTGCCGGCAACGGCTCGGCTGCGGTGGGCAGGGCAAAGACGGTGGTGGGCCAAGAGCGCTGTTGCAGCGCAGCAATGTGCTCCGCTTCTAGGGTTGCCTTTACCCAGTTGTTGTACCAATCCAGCCCGACGAACAAACTGGGGCAGACCCGCGGCTGGGTGCTCATGATGTGGGCAAAGGTTTTCAGGGCCTGTTCTGCCCGTTCCAGGTAGTCCAGATCTCCGGTGATGGCGGCCAGGCGCACCAGGTTAGCAACAGCCACCCCATTGGCTGCGGGGGTGGCGTTGTCCTGAAACTCCTTCTCCCGCACCAGCAGCTCCGGGGTGCTCTGGGCGTCGCTGACAAAGTATCCCCCCCTGGCCTCATCCCACAGTCGCGTGTCCATCTCCTGCTGCAGCCGAATGGCGGCCTCCAGCCAGTACTGGGAGCTGGGATCGCCTGTCCGCGGCAGGCAGGCCTGGTGCAAATCCAACAGGGCCTTGATCAGCAGAGCGTAATCTTCCGATTGGGCAGGTACCTGGGCTGTGCCATCGTAGTTCAACCGCAGCAGGGATCCCGTCTGGGGGTGGCGCTGCTGGCTGAGGATGAATTGGGCGGCCCGCAGGGCCAACCGCAGATAGTCCTCCTCGCCAAACACCTGGTAGGCCCGCGCCAGGCCGGAGATCATCAGGCCGTTCCAGGAGACGATCATCTTGGTGTCGGTGACCGGCGGAATGCGTCCTGGCCAAGATTGCCGGCGGGCCGATTGGGCATCTACTGCGGGCGGGAAGGGGGTTCTCCGCTCGGTGGAGCCGTAGCGAGCTCGAAACAAATGGGTCGTCAAAGCCGTTTCCACTTCCGGCGGCAGCTCCCCTCCTTGCCTGCGCTGTAGGACGATACAGCCGGGCCGATCGGGGAAATTGCCCCCCGGCGAGAGGAAGAAAGCCTGCTGCAGGGCGCGGAAGGTTTCTGCATCCAGCAGATCCTGCAGCTCCTGCCAGCGCCAGACGTAGAACTCGCCCTCCTCGGGCTCCGCATCCTCTGCTCGGGCAAAACTGTCGGCATCCTGGGCCGCGTAGAAATACCCGGCAGGGGCGGTCATCTCCCGCGCCACCCATTCCACCGTCAGGCGCACCGCCCGCTCGATGGCCGCATCCTGGATCCCGTGGACCCACAGCTCGGAGAGAAACTCCAAGATCTGGCCGTTGTCGTAGAGCATCTTTTCAAAGTGGGGCACCGTCCAGGTGGGATCCACGGTGTAGCGGTGAAACCCGCCGGCCACATGGTCGAAGATCCCTCCTAACACCAAGGCCATCCCTCGCTCCTTGGCCCGTTCTAGCGCCGTCGGCGAGCCGGGGATCCCTTCTGGCGGGTCGAAGCGGGCCGAGCGCAACACCAACTGGGCGTAGGGCATCATGGGAAACTGCTGCACTGCCCCGGCGTTGGCCAGCAAGGGTTGGATTTTGGGGATCCCGGAGCGCAACAGGTCAGGGGGAATATGGTCTTCCGGCACCAGGTCGCTGAGGGTGGTCAGGGCCGCCAAGATTTGGCCCTTCATGTCCTCGATTTTGTCTTTTTCCTGGCGGTAAAACTGCAGGATGCGCTGCAGTACGGTCAGAAACCCCGGCCGGCCAAAGCGAGGCTCCACCGGAAAATAGGTGCCCGCGTAGAACGGCACCAGGTCGTCGGGCGTGAGGAAGACATTGAGGGGCCACCCCCCCTGCCCGCTCATGAGCTGCAGCGCCTGCATGTAGATGCTGTCTAGATCAGGCCGCTCCTCGCGATCCACCTTGATGGGCAAAAAATGGGCATTGAGGAAGGCGGCGATCTCCGGGTCGGAGAAGGCTTCCCCCTCCATGACGGTGCACCAGTGACAACTGGAGTAGCCGATGGACAGAAAAATCGGCTTGTCCTCGGCTCGGGCTTTCTCCAGGGCCTCCGGGATCCAAGGCCACCAATCCACCGGATTCTCGGCGTGCTTGCGCAGGTAAAGGCTGGAACACGTGGCGAGGCGATTGGCCATAGGTACACCCTCTCACCCTTTTTGCTTCAGGCTAGCGCGTCCTCTTCCCAAGGCGGAGCCAACCCACTGTTGTTCAAGATACACTGACCTACGCCTCCCCTTGCCCCAGGGATCCCTGTTGGTCAGACCTGCTCCTGTTCGGCAGCCGGGATCAAAAAATCCAGCGGACGCCCGTGCAAAACCAGCGTGGTGCTGGGGTTTTCCACAAAGCCAATGCGCTCGTAAAAGCCGCGCTGATGGGTGGTAAACAGGTAGATGCGCTCCACCGACTGCAGGTGGGGATGGCTGATCAGGGTTTCCACCAGCTTGCGCCCGATGCCCTGCCGTCGATACTCGTGATCGACCACGATGTCCCAGAGGACGGCCCGGTAAACCCCATCGGAGGTGGCGCGGCCAAAGCCAATCAGGCGCTCCCCGTCCCAGGCGCTGACCACCGGGTGGCTGTGGGCGATGGCCCGCTCCATCTCTTCCCGCCGGCGATTTTGGGCCCAAAAGGCGTTGCGGTTCAACAACACCAGGAGCTGATCCAGATCCAGATCTTGCCGCTCCAGGGAGAAGCGAATGTTGCGGTTGTCCACCGGTTGATGAGAAAAGGTGATGACAGGCTCGAGGGAGGGATCGGACATGAAGCAGACCTTGGGCAACGAAGATTGGCAACGGTTCACTGGGCAGCAGAAAACGGCAGCAAGATCGAGGCTAGCCAGCGGAGGCATTGTCGGCGGCCCGCCCTGCCTGCTCCAAAGCATAGGCTTTGAAGCGCTCCAAGTCCGCTTGAATCGTGCTCTCCACCACTTTGCCCACAAACAGGCCGTCCAAGATTTTGCCGAGGAGCCCCGGGATCTTGTAGGCCACCGACAGCTTGACAATAGTACTGCCCTTGCGATCGTAAAACCGCAGTGCCCCCCGATTGGGAAGCCCCTCCACCGATTGCCAGCCGATGTGCTGATGCTTCACCACCGTATGGGTGCGGGAGATCCAACTGAAGGTGAGGCCGCGCGTATCCAGTGTCCACCGCGACAGCTCCTGATCCAGCAGCTCCACCGAGCGGATCCACTTCATCCAGCGCGGCATGAGGGCGAGGTTGGCCCACAGCTCCCACACCTGCTCGATAGGAACCGGGACCTCCACCTGACAGGTGTGCTCTAACCAATCCGACTCTGACATAGGGCCTCCCACACGACATCCGGCAGAGATGAGGGAGCATCCTACGGCTTGACCACAAAGCCTCTAGGAGGGATCCCTGCCTTTACAAAATTTTATATCGACCTAAGATAACAATATCAGCTCAGCCGAGTTTGGGGCTTTGCGCTTTGGAGCAGCTCCAACCTCTCTCCAGGCAAGTTGCAGCTGATGCCCATGAGAGAGATGCAGAAGGCAGGTATCATGGTTGCCATCTGCAAGCTCCACTTGCATCGGCTCGGTGCGTCCACTTGTTTGACTCGACGGAACGATCTCACCATGATTTCCCAGTGGAAGCAGCATCTCAAGAACTACTTCGTGGCGGGGTTGCTGGTGGTGATCCCGTTGGCAACCACCATTTGGCTGACGGTGGAAGTGGCCACCTGGAGCATTGGCTTTTTGACCAGCATTCCCAAGCAGTTTAATCCCATCCAGGGGCTGCACCCGATTTTGATCAACCTCATCGATCTGGCGGTGGGCTTGCTGACGCCAATCCTGCTCATTTTGTTGATTGGCTTCATGGCCCGCAACATTGTTGGCCAGTGGCTGCTCAACCTAAGCGAGCAGTTGCTCCACGCCATCCCGATAGCGGGGCTGGTCTACAAAACCCTGAAGCAATTGGTTAGCGTTTTGTTTGCCCCCAACAACCAGCGCTTTCGACGGGTGGTGCTGGTGGAATATCCTCGGCCTGGGGTTTGGGCGTTAGCTTTTGTAACGGGCGTCATTCAAACTCCCATTCGACCGGATGGGCCGCAGCGCTCCCTCAGCCTGTTCGTGCCCACCACGCCCAACCCAACCACCGGCTGGTACGCCATCGTGCCGGAAGACCAGGTGGTGGAGGTGTTCATGCCGGTGGAGGATGCTTTTAAGATGCTCATCTCCGGCGGGATCGTGACCCCCGAGACCTTTGAGGCGGGTCTCAAACGGCGCGAAGGGGCTCTGGCGGTAACCATGCCCAGCCTGCGGGAGTTGGTGGAGCAGGAGCGGGCGGCAGCATCCACTAGGGCCGACTCAACGGCTGCCGAGGTGGGCTTTGAGGCTTCCTAGTTGGCCGCTTCCTCTGCTGGCAGGCCGGGCTGCCAGAGCTGGTATTCTTTGGCCTGCTCCAGGCGCACGTAGAAGGGCTGCATCTGCCGATCCAAGGCTTCCGCCTGCTCCGGGGGGAAAGCTTTCCAGGCGGCGCGGCTGGCCCAGCGGAGGATGAGGTGGACAAGTTCGGGATCCTCTACATCCAGCCAGACTTCTTTGCCCAAAAAGCCCGGCTGTTGGCGCAGGGCCGGCCCCCAAACCTGCTCGTCTTGTAGGATAAAGGCCCTCTGGCCACCGGGAGGAACGCGGAAGCAGAGGTGCTCGATGGCGATGGGCTGGTCTGACATTGGCAAAGGTTGGCTCTTGGCTGGCTAGGAGGCGGACGAAGGGTTGATCAGCCGCTGCAGGGTGGGAATGAAGTCGGGGTAGGAGATGCGGGCACAGTCGGCCCCTCGAAGGGTGGTGGATCCCTGGGCGGCCAGGGCAGCTACCATCAAGCTCATGGCGATGCGGTGGTCGGCGTGGCTATCCACCTCGGCCCCCTGCAGAGGGATCCCCCCTTTGATTTCCAGGCCGTCGGGATATTCGGTGACCTGGGCCCCCATCCGGCTGAGTTCCTGGGCGATGGCCGCCAAGCGGTCGCTCTCTTTAACCCGCAATTCCGCCGCATCGCGAATGACCGTAGTCCCCTCGGCAAAGGCTGCCGCCACCGCCAAAACCGGGATCTCATCGATGAGGGTGGGAATGAGATCGCCGGCAATGCTGCAACCCCGCAAACGGGCCGAGCGCACGCGCAGATCCCCCAGAGGCTCGCCGGCCACCTCCCGCCGCTTCTCAACCTGAATATCGGCCCCCATCTCCTGCAACACCTGCAGCACGCCGGTGCGCGTGGGGTTGAGACCCACATCCTGTAGCAGCAATTCGCTCTCGGGCACAATCGAGGCGGCCACCAGCCAGAAGGCTGCCGAGCTGATGTCCCCTGGCACCTGCACCGTCTGGCCCACTAGGCGGGATCCCCCCACCACCGCCACGGTTTTTGCCGCCACATCGACAGAGATCTCGGCGCCAAAGGCCCGCAACATCCGCTCCGAGTGGTCGCGGGAAAGGGCCGGCTCTGTAACCTGAGTAGTGCCTTCTGCCAACAGGCCCGCCAGCAGCAGGCAGGACTTTACCTGGGCCGAGGCCACGGGCGAGTGGTAGTGGATCCCCTTTAGGGATCCCCCCTGCACAGCCAGAGGTGCCAGGTTGCCCCCGGCCCGTCCCCAGATGTTGGCCCCCATCTGCCGCAGCGGCTCCACCACCCGTCCCATGGGCCGCGAGCGCAGGGAGCGATCCCCAGTGACAGCAAAAAAGCGACCCGCCTGGCCAGCCAGGATCCCCAACATCAGGCGCAGGGTGGTGCCGGAATTGCCGGCATCCAACACCTCTGCCGGCTCCTGCAGGCGATCCAAGCCCACCCCCTGGATGCGGACGCACTCGCTGTTGAGCTCTGGGATATCGGCCCCCAGGGCCCGAAAACAGGCTGCCGTACTGCGGGGATCCTCCCCCAACGACAGGCCGTGAATGACGGTTTCCCCTTCCGCCAGGGATCCCAGCATCAGGGCGCGGTGGGAGATGGACTTATCGCCTGGAATGCTCACTTGACCGCGCAGGCCGCGGGCGGGCGAGAGCGTCAGGATGTCGGCAGAAGAAGCGGTGGTCAGCACAGCAGCCGTAACACCAAACTAAAGAACAGACAAAGGCAAGAGCAGTCTTAATCATACGTTAGGCTGGAACCTGCCCTGCTCTTGCCGGCGGTCGGCCTTGCACCCAGATGATCCTGAACCACTGGAAGACAGCCCGTCTTTTGACGGCAGCCGACCCTATCCTCGAGGATGAGCTTAACAACATGGATTCCTCGGTCGGGGCCTGGCCTCGGCCTTTTTTTTGCAAGCCCTTACGTTGTGAATGCTAGCGTTTGATGGTACTAGAGTTGTCTACCGATCCTGCAATAGGTAAAGCTAGGAGCGGGGAAAGAATCAAAGCCACCCCCTGCGCCTATGGACTTGGCAAGAGCTGAGCTTGGGGAAATGCTTCTGTACCACCACGAGTCCGTTTTGACGGAGGCAGTGGTGGCCTACCTGCAACCCCAGCAGGGCGGCGCGTTTTTGGACGTGACGTTGGGAGGCGGTGGGCACAGCTTGGCGCTGCTGCAGAGGGGAGCGGATCGCGTGGTGGGGCTGGATCGCGATCCGACGGCTCTGCAGGCGGCCCAGGCGCGTCTGGCCGCAGCCGGGATCCCCGGCAATCGCCTCCAACTCTGGCACCTCAACTTTGCCGATTTCGACCTGCAGCGGCACGGCTTTCGGGATGAGCGAGGGCAGGGGATCCCTTTCGATGGCATCGTAGCCGACCTCGGGGTGAGCTCGCCCCAACTGGACTGCCCCGAGCGGGGCTTTAGCTTTCGCGCCGAGGGGCCGCTCGATATGCGCATGGATCCCACTGCCGATCAGGAAACGGCTGCCGACTGGGTCAACCGCCGCCCCGTCGAGGACTTGATCGACATTTTCGTTCGCTATGGCGAGGAGCGCTTTGCCCGCCGCATCGCCCACCACATCGAACGCTCCCGCCCCCTTTTCACCACCACCCAACTGGCCCACGTAGTCTGGCAGGCGGTGCCGCCGGCGGCAAGACGGGGCCGCATCCACCCGGCCACGCGGATCTTTCAGGCCCTGCGCATTGCCGTGAACCGAGAACTGGAAGCCCTGGAAACCCTGCTGGCCCAGGCTCCCAATTGGCTAAAACCCGGCGGCAGGTTGGCCGTGATCAGCTTTCATAGCCTGGAAGATCGCCTGGTGAAATGGGCCTTTCGTACGGATCCCCGCTGGCAGGTGCTCACCCCCAAACCCCTGTGCCCTTCCGAGCTGGAGCAGCAACGCAATTCCCGCGCCCGCTCCGCCAAACTGCGAGTGGCTGCCCGCAGCAGCTAAGTTGCCGCCCTGCCCCCCTGGAGGCCCTCTGAGGTGCGTGGAGATCGGATAGAGTGGGGCCCAGTTGGCAGCAATTTCTTGGTGTGGGTGAGGTGCAAACCCCTATGGTCAGCCAGCCTTTGAACGCGAGCCGTGGCCGCAGTTTTCTCCCTGTCCAGCGCAAAACCGCGACCTTGGCCCCTCGTTCCCATCTAAGGACTACCCCGCCCCTCCCCGCCGGCAAAGTCAGAACCCGTCGCCCCCAACCCTCGAAATCAGCCTATCCCCATAGCCGGGATCCCGCCTGGAGAGAGCACCTGATCTGGTGGAAGCAGATCTCCACGGGCATGGCCATCGTCTCGGGGTTGTCAGTGCTGAGTGTGTACAGTTGGACGGTGCATACCCAAAGCCGATGGAGCCAGCGCTACCAAGTGTGGCAGCAGATGCAGCGCAACGAACGACAGTTTCTCCTCACCCAAGAGTCCATCGCCAATTCCTTGCGGGAAATCGCCGATCGCTCCGACATGGTGCCTCTGGTACCGGAGCGGATGATCGAGGTGCCAATTGCCCTCCCCAGTTCTGGGCAGGGGCAGAGCAAAGCCAAGCCTCTGGAGGCATCCGAGCAAGCCCCTCCTTTTTACCCGGTTGGATACTAATCCAAAGGCTCTAGGCGGTAGCGGCTGAGCCAGTGATCCAAGTGCACCTCCTCCTCATCCAGGAGTTGGGCGTTGATCAGACCCCGCTTGAAGGCAAGGCGAATGGCGCGGGCCCGCAAGCTAAAAGTTGTGCCCCACTCCTCGCTCTCAATTTGGTCGTTGCTCACCTCAAGCTTGTCGTAGAGATTGCGCAGACGATTGGTCACCCCTCGCCGCGACAAAAACCGCCGTGCGGCAATAGCTTGATCGGTGAGGCCGAGGGCAATATCGATCAACACCTCGTACTCAGCATCGCTGAGGCCGGTAATTTTGTTTTGCGAACGGGAATCGACCCCCCGCACCTCCCGATCGATCACGCATTGCTCATCCTGCACCACGGCCTGGATGGCACTGACCAATTTTTCGTCGGTGCAATTCTTCAGGAGATAGCCGTAGACAGTTTGCGGCGGCACGATCTTGTGCAGTTCCCGCACATAAACCTCATCGGCAAAGTGGGACCAAAAGATGATGCGCGTACTGGGTTGCTCCGACCAAACTTGTCGAGCCACCTCGATCCCGCTCATCTCGGGCATGCGGATGTCCAACAACAGGAAGTTGGGACGGTGCTGACGGTAGAGCTCCAATGCCTCTCTGCCGTTGGAGGCCATGTACACCGGGCCAAACTGAGGCAGATGCTGCATCAGCAGGCTGTGCACATGTTGGCGGTAAAGGGTGTCATCTTCAGCAAGGAGGGTGCTCACAGGCCTTGATCGCTAGTCGACCTACTCTATATGTTTCCTACCCTAGAAATCTCTGCGAAGGAAGACAAGGCACTAATGAGCAGTGGCAAAGTCGAGCCAGCGATCCCCTACGGCAGCTACAGGTAGCCCCTCAGGACGGTATTTGATTGACCCGGAACTGTTGCCATTCTTGGCGGGTTCGTTGCAGCATCTGTAGCAGCTCCTCCCACCGTTCGCCTTCGATCAGCCGCTCTATTTTCCCCAACTGGACTTGATAGCCACGCAGGGCGGCCAGGAGCGCCTGTCGGTTGTGACGGGCCATCTCCAGCCCCAACTGCGGGATCCCGCCACCGACACGGCTGGTATCTCGGAACCCGCTGCTGGCCAGGGTGCGAGCCAACTCCAGAATGTCGGGATCCTCCTCTTGGCCGACAGCAGCGATCAAGCCGGCGCCGATCATGACCGGCAAATGGCTGATCCAGGCCACCGCCTGGTCGTGGCGTTTCGGATCGGCCAGGACAACTTCTGCACCGACCGCTGTCACCAGTTCTTTCATCGCCTCGATCGCCTGCGGCTGCGTCTGGGGGAGGGGAGTGAGTACATAGGGCCGCCCCAGAAACAAGCTGGCTTCCGCCGCCTGGATGCCCTGCAACGTCTTGCCGGCCATCGGGTGCCCTCCAACAAACAGCGGCCACAATTCCGTTGCCGGAGCAACAATCGGTTGTTTCACCGAGCCGACATCGCTCACCACCGTCTGCGGCGATAGATGGGGCACCAAGGCCGCCAGCGTGACCAATACCTGCTCCAGGGGGGTGCAGATCACCACCACCTGGGGATCGAAATCAGCCAACTGAGCCAAATCGGTTCCACAGCCCTGCAGCGCTCCCCGTTCCAGCACCGCCTGACAGGTGGCCCGATTGCGGCTGATCCCCCAGACGGGATAACCCTCTTCGCTGAGTTTGAGGGCCAGGGATCCGCCGATCAACCCCAACCCGACAATGGCAATGCGCATGGTTTTCCGTATCTATGGTTACTATTAAGTACTCTGAAACGGCTTGGGGCATGGAGAGACGGCCTTTCCGGATCCCTTCCAGATTAAAACCAGATTAAAGCCAGATTAAAGGCTCCATCCCGCCGCGCAAAAAGCATACAGCGGAGGGATCCAGCAGCTAAGATGGAAGGATGAACTGGGTAACCCCCACAACAGTTCGCCCGGATCTTTCATCTCAGGAGGGGACCGTGCTTCATCGTAGGATCTATCAACTCAGCCGCGAAGGCAAGGATGTGTGGATCTACCTGCGCGATCAGGGACGCTGGCTGGAACGAGCCAAGATCCTCGATATCGAAGGGGATACCATCCTGGTTCGCTACGAAACGGAAGACGAAGAGGAGATTTGCTCCTGGGAGGAGATGATTCGTTTGGAGAGCATCGGAGCTGTTGCCCAGCGCCTTTCCTCCATCCCGAAAGGGGTGCTCAGCACCTCGGATTTGCTCATTTCCGAGGATTGTCCTCCTGCTGAGTTACTGCATTCTCCCTCTTCGCCTCGCGCCACAGAGCCCCTCAGCGAAGAGCATGCCGGCAGCGAGCGCCTTGAAGAGTATTACCTGGATCGGGAAACCTCTGCCGTCCGTGACGGCGAAGCGGAGTCTTTGCTGCCCCTGCGCCTGAACGGAGAAGACCTCAAACGGGCGGATCGGGCCCGAAACGATGTGGAAGGCCAGCGGGAGGGCAACCACGACTGAGCCGCAGTCTTCATGGAAAGCGGCAGAAAGGGATCCCTGGGTAGGATCTATTCTAGGAGGGATCCCCTACGGCAGGGACGAATGGTCAAGGGGCCGTAGAACTCCTCCTGGTAAAGCTCAACCTGCGAGCGAGAAGCCATTAGCAATAGCGACCAGAACACCTGAATCGGGTGGGAAGCCCCACCACTGCCTTTTAGAGCGCTTTCTTGGCAAAAGTATTGCTGCAGGTCGTCAAAGCTGATTTGGGCGAGACCCTGCTGCCAAAGTTGGGCAAGCAGAGATTCCAGCTCGGCGGCGGTCTCTACGAGGTTTTCTGGGTGGGCCAACTGAGCGACTGCTGATAGCGCTTGCTTGCGAGAAACCCGTTGAGCCAGGGGCCTTGAGGCAGGCTCAAGGCGCTGTTCCAGCAAGGTCTCCAGCTCCTGCAGGTGGCCGATTAGTTCTTTGAGGGTGATGGGCCGAGTCCGACTCGGGCGGGGCACGGCCCTGGGTTGCAACACGCGATCCAGTTGGGCCGACGACCAACTCAGCCAGGGATCCTCCTCCACCTGCACCGGGTTGGTCTCCTCACTTTCTTCGTCTTCCGGCTTCGACAGCGCCATCGCCTTGAGATAGACCAACATAGCGGCATGGAGAAAAGCCTGTCCCGACTCCGACAGGTCATGGCTGCTGGCAGTGGGAGCCATACGGGCTAAAAACCGATCGATGACGTCGATAACCTGCACATCCCACGGGTTAATCTCGCCCCGTTCCGCCAAATCGATAAGCAAAGCAATTGCCTCTTCAGTCGGTGAGTAGTCCATAGTGCCCCTAGCCTCTGTCCCTCACTGTAGCCCCCAAGCGGGATCCCGGCCATCTCCAGCCGGATTCAAACCTCCAGCTCAACTTCTCAAGCCAACCGGCTGTGCAGAGGCGGCGCGATCGTGTAAGAATCGTGTAAGATAGTAGTCCAGCTCTAGCAGTTGCTAGAGTGAGAGTAAGGGCGGTTAGCACAGTGGTAGCGCACTTCCTTCACACGGAAGGGGTCACAAGTTCGAATCTTGTACCGCCCATAGGTTTTGACCTTTAGCAGACAGAGCTCCCCCTTCTCCTGCTGGGTGCTGCTTCTGTCTACAGGCTCCCCCGCCTTTGCTGGGGAGCCACCGCTTATCGGCAACGAGGACAGACAGCTTCCTCCCTGCCCTTAGGCAGGTGCTTCAATCGGGGTAGGCTGGGAAGATGCAGGGCTCCCCTGACTATAACCAAAAGCTAGGAGATGCTGCATGAGTCCCTTCACCAACCCTCCTCAATCATTGACTGCCGGCGAGTTTTTATCTCACTTAGAGGAGATAACAGGAGCCTACAAAGTCAAGACGTCTATTATCACCTTTTACAGCAGAATTTGGAGCCAAGCATTCGATCTCAAGTTTTCCAAGGGTCAGTGGGTTTTCGGGTACAGCCCCTACTGGAGAGCGCTTCTGGAAGCCAAGCTCCAAACCAGCGAATACTATCCAATATCTTGCGTTGTCAGGACCTTCACTGACGAAAAACACAAGCGCAAGGCCCCAAATGGCAAAACCGTCTTGATCCCGACCAAAGAGCTAAGGATGTTCTTTCTTCCCGCTCCAGGTCAGGTTATTAAGCTAACTCCAGAGGAATGCTTTGCCTGTCACCATACGGACTCCCAAACAGGAGAGCCACTCCCCCTTGAGCAAGATGTCAAGTTCTTGTAGTGGCGGCAGTGGGAGTTAGAAACTCTGCCGGGGCTGGGGCCATGTAGCTTAACCCCAATCAAGAGCTTGGCTGCAAGCGCAACAGGGATCCGTTGGGGGCATCCGTCAGCAGGTAAAGCAAGCCATCCGGCCCCTGGCGCACATCCCGGATACGGCCAACCGCCCCTTCCAGAAGGCGCTCTTCTGCCACAACGCGATCCCCATCCAGCACCAAGCGCGCCAGGTGTTGCCCGGCCAGCGCTCCCACGAATAGGTTGCCTCGCCATTCGGGGAAAGCCTCTCCTGTGTAGAAAGTCATGCCAGAAGGGGCAATGGAGGGGGTCCAGTGCAGCAGCGGCGAAGCCAATCCAGGAGCTGCCGCCAGTCCTTGACCAACCGGTTCGCCGCTGTACTCCCGACCATGGGTAATCAGGGGCCAGCCGTAGTTGATGCCGGGGGCCAAGATGTTGATCTCGTCCCCACCTTGCGGCCCATGTTCGTGCGTCCAAATGGCTCCTGTATCGGGGTGGCGGGCCATTCCCTGAATGTTGCGGTGGCCGTAGGTAAAAATTTGCGGCAAAGCCCCCGCTTGATTCACGAAAGGATTGTCCGCCGGGATCCCGCCTGTATCCGTAACGCGCAACACCTTGCCAGCAGCATCCCCCAGATCCTGAGCCCGATCCCGCTCGCCGCGGTCGCCGGTGCTGATGTAGAGAAACCCTTCTTCGTCAAAGGCCAGGCGGGAGCCGAAGTGCTGTTGGGCAGGCGTCTTGCGCTCCATGTCAAAGATCACTTCCAGATCCTGGAGTCCCTTCTCCCCCAGGCGGGCCCGCGCCACCCGCGTCCCCCCGCCGCCCGGCCCAGGAGCCGCATAGGACAGGTAAATCCAGCCGTTCTCCGCGTAGTTGGGGTGCAAGGCGATATCCAGCAGCCCTCCCTGGCCGCGGGCAAACACCTCCGGCACCCCGGCAATGGGCTGGGGATCCAACCCCTGCTCGGTAACTCGGCGCAGCCGGCCCGGACGTTCGGTAACCAGGATGGTGCCATCCGGCAGAAAGGCCATTCCCCAGGGATGCTCCAGCCCGCTTGCCAACGTCACCACCCGAAAGCGCTGCTGGCTTTTGGCTCTGGGCAGAGCTTGGGCGTGATCCCCCTGTTGCAGGGACATGACCGTTTCCGGGCTAACCGGGTAGGCCCCCACGGCAGCAGGGACAAATACCCCTCCCAAAAGCAACAAGGAGAGGAGTGGTATCGCCGGGATCCGCATGGCCATTGCCGCCTCGTTTTCGCGATGGATTTTGAGGTCTGAGCTAGCCGATCATTGCTGCTGCTGATACATTCACGCTGAACTCTCCTGAACATGGTTCAGGAAAGAAGCGATCGCATCCTGCCTATCTCTGAGCAGGAAGGCGGTATCCCGCAAAGCCCTGAGGAATACCCCCCGAGCGCTTTCCCCCTTCACTTCCCGGCAACCGTTGCGGTGGACTCAAGGATCAGGGGGAAACTTGGTCTACTATATCCCTCTCAATGACTTTTGCCAAACCGCTTAAAGCTCAGTAAATTCAGCAAAGTTCAGGGTTTTGAGGGTTAGAGGCATGCTCTTCACAAAAAGATGTACCGATGGGAGCAAAGTTGGCTGCGCACAAGAGTGGGGAGCTCCCTGTTCCCTTGCGGCCTTGGGTTAGCCTTGAGGGCGGCGATCTGTCCCCAACCCATGCTGGAACCCGGCGAGATCTTCGGCCAATTCCCCGCCCGCCCACCCCAGCGGCAAACCTGCGGATCCCTGCAGGAACTCCAGATCCATCCCAGAGGGATCCAATTGCTCTGCAGGCAGGGCTGCTGGTCTGTGCAGGTGCTCACCCCTCGTCTGCTGCGGCTGCGCTTTAGCCCCAGCGGCGAGTTCTTGCCCCGCCGCTCTTGGGATGTGGCTCTGGCGGATGAAGAGTGGCCGCCGGCTTTTTTTGAGCTGCAGGAAAGCCCCACCCAAGTTCACCTAGCCACCTCTCAGGTGCAACTGCAGATCGACCGGGATCCCCTCCGCTTTAGCTTTCGCGATCCCCAAGGCCAGGTCTTTTGTGCCGATCTCCCCGCCGGCCTCAGTTGGGGATCCGATGACATCCGCCTGGTCAAATCCCTCCACCCCGCCGAGCGCATCTACGGCCTGGGAGAACGGGCTGGCCTGCTCAACAAGCGGGGCCGGCGCTACAGCCACTGGACCCGCGACTGCTGGGGCTACGACGCCCAGAGCGACAACCTCTATCTGGCCATTCCCTTCGCCCTGGTTCTACGTCCTGGCCTCTCCTACGGCCTTTTTCTGCACTGCACCCACTGGAGCCAGTTCGACCTGGGCCAGGCGGATCCTAAACAGTGGGCCATCGAAGTGCGCGCCCCCGAGCTGGACTACTACCTCATCTACGGCCCCACCCCCGCCCTGGTGCTCCAGACCTACACCCAGCTCACCGGGCGAACCCCCCTGCCTCCTCTCTGGGCCCTCGGCTACCAGCAGTGTCGCTGGAGCTACGCCAGCGCCGCCCAGGTTCTGGCTGTCGCCAAGCAATTTCGCCAGCGCCAGATCCCCTGCGACGCCATCTACCTGGATATTGACTACATGCGCGGCTACCGGGTCTTTACCTGGGATCCCCGCCGTTTCCCTGAACCAGCCCAGCTCATGGCCCAGCTTCACGAAGCCGGCTTCCGAGGGGTAGCCATTGTCGATCCCGGCGTCAAGTTCGATCCCGAAGCTGACTACGCCGTCTTTGACGAGGGCCTGGCCCAGGACTTCTTCATTCGCCGCGCCGATGGCCACCTCTTCCACGGCTATGTTTGGCCGGGCAAAGTCCTCTTTCCCGACTTCTCGTGCCCCGAAGTGCGGCGGTGGTGGGGATCCTGGCAACGGGTTCTCACCCAAGCCGGTGTGGATGGCATCTGGAACGACATGAACGAGCCGGCCCTCAACGACCGCCCCTTCGGCGACGGCGGCCAGATCGTGGATATCCCCCCCGACGCCCCCCAAGGCCCTCCTGAGGAGCGCACCACCCACGCCGAGGTACACAACCTCTACGGCCTGCTCATGGCCCGCGCCTCCCGCGAGGGTCTAGAACAGCTCAACCCCGCCCGGCGCCCCTTTGTCCTCACCCGCTCCGGCTTTGCCGGGATCCAGCGCTGGGCTGCCGTCTGGACAGGCGACAACCAATCCTCCTGGGAACACCTGGAGATGTCCCTGCCCATGCTCCTCAACCTGGGCCTGTCGGGAGTTAGCTTTGTCGGGGCCGACATCGGCGGCTTCGGGGGCAATGCCACTCCTGAACTGTTTGCCCGCTGGATGCAAATGGGGATCCTCTACCCCCTCATGCGCGGCCACAGCGCCCTGGGCACCCGTCCCCACGAGCCCTGGAGCTTTGGCCCTGAGGTGGAAGCCATTGCTCGGCAGGCCATCCAGCTTCGCTACCGGCTTCTGCCCTACCTCTACAGCCTCTTCTGGGAGTCCAGCCAAACCGGCTCCCCCATCCTGCGCCCCCTGTTCTACGAATTTCCCGACGATCCCCAGACCTACGAGATCTCGGATCAAGCCCTGCTGGGATCCGCTCTTCTGGCTGCCCCCGTCGTCCGCCCCGGCGTCCGCTGCCGCGCCGTCTATCTCCCCGCAGGCACTTGGTTTGACTGGTGGACAGGCCAAGCCCAGCGCGGCCCCGGCTCCATCCTCGTCCCCGCCTCTCTGGAGCAGCTTCCCCTGTTTGTGCGCGGCGGCTCCATCCTTCCCCTGGCTCCTCCCTGCCAATCCACCGCCCACCTGCGCCGCGACCAGCTCCACCTCCGCCTCTATCCCGGCGACGGCAGTTTCACCCTCTACGAAGACGACGGCCAAACCCTCGCCTACCAAAGCGGCCATTGGGCCACCACCACTTTCTGCCTGCGCCAAGAAGCCCACCAGCTCATCCTGGAGATCCAGCCGCGCCAGGGCAGTTGGATCCCGCCCCAACGCAACTGGATCCTCGAGCCCCTCGGCCAGAGCCCGCTTATTTTGGCAGACAGCGGACAAGCCCAGCAGATTCGCCTGCCCACTCCAGAAGGATCCCGCCCCTAGCCCACTGCCCTCACCGCCTCCAGCAGTTCGCGGTTGTCCCGCTTGAAGATGGGCAGCCACTCCACATGCTGATAGCGCAGGATCCCTTGGCTGTCCACCACAAAATAGGCCCGCCGCGTCCCCAAAAAACTGTCTACCCCATAGAGCTGGCTCACCTTCCTATCCACATCGCTTAGGAGGGGAAACTCCAGCTTAAGCTGCTCGGCAAAAGCTTCGTGTCGAGAGAGGGGATCGCTACTGATGCCCAGGATCTCACACCCTGCCGCCCGAAAAGCTCCCCAATCCTCCCGAAAGCAGCGCATCTCGCTTGTGCACACCGGCGAGAAGTCCGCCGGGTAAAAAGCCAGCAACACCTTGCTCTTGCCTCGGTAGGCCCCCAGCGAAATCGTCGCCCCCTTCGGGATCCCTTTCCCCACTGCAGGCAGGTTGAAGTCAGGAGCTGCAGTCCCAATCACAATCCCCATAAAGCCGTCCGAAACCTTAAGATCCCCTCACCAGTCTAACGGCGAATCCGGATCCCTTGCTGCGTCTGGAGGGGTTATGGTGGGTGGTATTGACATATGGGTTGAGGTGGGGGTAAGGTAGTAAAGCGCCAGCAAGGCCACCGGCCACGGCGCGCCAGAACCTTGACAAGTAACAGCAGTCAACCACCCGAGGACAGAGAGCTTCTGGGGTTTAAAGGACCGCGGGAGCCCTGTTCTGACAAGCACTCAACCCTGTCAAGCTTTTGAGACAAGCTCTTTGTTTTCTACGAAGAGTTTGATCCTGGCTCAGGATGAACGCTGGCGGTATGCCTAACACATGCAAGTCGGACGGACACCTTCGGGTGTCAGTGGCGGACGGGTGAGTAACGCGTAGGAATCTACCCCTAGGAGGGGGATAACAGCTGGAAACGGCTGCTAATACCCCATACAGGCGCGAGCTGAAAGGAGCAATCCACCTAGGGATGAGCCTGCGTCGGATTAGCTAGTTGGTGGGGTAATGGCCTACCAAGGCGACGATCCGTAGCGGGTCTGAGAGGATGGCCCGCCACA